>JBEIQF010000127.1:0-8891 GCA_040376635.1 Halobacteriovoraceae bacterium | reverse complement strand
TATTCAAGTGATCAATGCTCACGAAAAAGATGATAGTAAGGAAAGGCTCAAAAAAGTTTTTCAGGATATCGAGAGTGACGGCATCTGGATCGGAGAGTGGGACAACGTCAAAAAAGACGGGACAAAATTCACTACTTCATGCCGTGTAACGACTTTGATGTTAAATGAAGAGCGCCACCTCGTTATCGTTCAACGTGATATTACCCGAAGAAAGAAACAGCAGCAGGAAAAAGACGCTCTTCAACAGCGCTTCCGGACTTTCTTTGAGCAGTCCAATCTTCCTATGGAAATATATGATCTTGAAGGACATCCACTTGTCGTAAACAAGGCATGGGAAGAACTTTTTGAAACTACAAAAGATCAACTAGCTGGTTACAATATCCTGACTGATCCACTGACTGAAGCTACAGGTCTTCTCCCTTATCTGGAGCGCGCTTATTCAGGAGGGGCCGTTGATGTTCCTGCTTTTTATTTTGATCCAAAGCTATGTGGAAGAAATGGGCGAGCGAGATGGCTTGAAGCATGGTTCTCACCGGTAAAAGATGAAAATGGAAAAGTGAAAGAGCTTGCCATGATTTTAAGAGATGTCACTCATATAAAAGAAACGGAAGCAAAACTCAAATTGAGTCAGTCCAATTTTCAGGTCGTTTCAGATCGTTTGTCTATGGCGGTTAAAATTGGTCAAGTAGGAATCTGGGAATGGAAGCCTGGGCAGGATAGAGTTTATTGGGATGAAACACTTGAAGGCATCTATGGATATGAACCTGGAAAGTTCTCAGGAAAGATAGAAGACTATACGAATGCTCTCCACCCTGATGACAGAGAAGGGATGTGGAAGACTATTTCTGAATCCCAGGCCTTAAAAAAACCATACATGGTCGAACACAGAATCATTCGACCGAATGGCGAAATAAGATGGGTTCAGGGGTCCGGTACAACATTCTATGATGATCAGGGAATTCCTATACTCATGATGGGGACGGCAATCGATATTACGGATAAGAAAATTGCGACACTAGATCAGAAGTTCCTTTCTCAGGTTTCAGAAACTCTTTCGAGTTCTTTTAACATTCATGAAAACCTGAAGCTCATTGCAGACATGGCGATCAAATACTTCTGTGATGGTTGTATCATTGATCAATTAAAACTCGACGGTGAGATTCAACGTATCGTTGTCTCTCACGATGATGAGGCGAAGAGGAACAAATTCGTTGAAATTCATAAGAAAAATCCTCAGCGCTATTCGGGGGAACATCCACTCTTTACTGCCCTTATTACCGGCAAGACGGTGATGATTGAAGATAATCATTATTGCAGACCTGCGATGAAGGAAAACTTCGGTGCAGATTATTGTGAAGATCTCAATTCTGTGACTACCAAGGGCTATATTATTGTTCGCATGAAGGGGCGAGATAATCTCCTCGGTACGATTATTTTTTCGACAGATCTGAACAGTAACTTTAAGTTTGATAAACGTGCAAAATGGCTAGCAGAAGAAATTGCTTATCGTGCGAGTATGGCACTAGAAAATTCACTTCTCTTTATCAATTCTCAGGAAGCGATCAAGTCACGCGACGAATTCCTTTCCATTGCCTCTCATGAATTAAAAACGCCTTTAACTTCGCTCACTCTTCAGAACCAGATGCGTATACGGCAGTTAGAGAAGGGTGATCAGACGGTTCTCCATGAAACTAAATTCCGTCGTATGATTGAGGCCGATGACAGGCAACTCCGACGTATTAACCGTCTGATTGATGATATGCTTGATATAGCAAGAATCAGGGCCGAGAGGCTGACTATTCACAAAGAAGAATTTGAATTCTGCAGTTTCATTAATGATGTCATAGAAAGATTCACACCTCAGATGGAAGCTGCCGGTTGTGATGTCTCGGTCATCATAACAACACCTGTAACCTTAAACGCTGATATCTATCGTATTGAACAGGTTGTCGTTAATATGCTGACAAATGCGATGAAATACGGTGCAGGCAAACCCATCCGAATTGAGATTACCAAAACCAATCACAAAGTAAGTTTCCTGGTTCATGACAATGGTCCGGGTATTGAATCAAAAGATGTGGAGCGAATTTTCCAAAGATTTGAGAGAGCAGTATCGGGACGTGAGATTTCCGGACTTGGTCTTGGTCTCTATATCTCTCGTCAGATTGTTGAACAGCATGATGGGACCCTGTTTGTTTCCAGTAAATTCGGTGAGGGATCTACCTTTGTCATGGAGCTTCCGCTTCATGCGTGAACAACATCCATACGGAGAGTTTGTTCCAAAGAATGCTACGGCCATGATCATCGGTTCTTTCCCTATCGGGAAATTCAGCAATCCCAAACGTCGACATGAAATCAAAAAGAATGAATTTGATTTTTTCTTTGGCGGAGAAAAGAATCTCCTCTGGAAATTATTAAGTGCTATCTTTGAAATGCCAGTTACAAGCCGGTCTGATATCAAAAAACTTCTGACTAAAAACCAGCTTGGAGTTGGTGACGTCATCAAATCCTGTCGTCGAAAAAATGGTGGAGCATCTGATTCCGATCTCTATGACATTGAGTGGAACATGGAACTCATAAAGCTCATCCGTAAAAGGAAGATCACTACAATTTATTTTACTTCAAAGAAAGTCGAAACGTGGTTTCATAAACTCTTCAAAGAGACAGATGATCTGAATAAGATTTCTCTTATATCGCCATCAGGTCAGAGCATAAGATCCATCACCAGGCTGGATGATTTTAAGGCCTGGGAGGCCCGCCATAAAGGAGACCCCAAAGTGGATTTCATCCTTTTCGATTACAGACGTAAGTTTAATCCAAAGGCTTGAGGCTTCTAACGCAAATCATTCTTAAGGTTCCGCTTGCGTCAAACTTAGTAAATCTTAATTTTATTCTCAACATCATTTGATTTTTATGGGATAATCCTGTGGGTTACCCGGCACAAACTCATTAAGTGAAAGGCTCGTTCGGACCAATGGCCAAGCGTATTTTAGTCGTTGAAGATGACACTTCAATCAGAGAACTTTTAGTAGAGCTTTTAGAGAGCGAAGGCTACTCGGTATCTTCCGCAATTAACGGACTTGAAGGCCTTAAATTTCTTCAGTCCGAAGGTAATCCCGATCTTATTCTTATCGATCTTATGATGCCTGTTATGGATGGATATTCTTTCAGAACTGAGCAGTTAAAAAATCCAATATGGTCTAAAATCCCTACAGTTGTCATGTCGGCAGAAGCGAATGCAAAAGAGAAAATGAAGAACTTCAGCATAACTGCTTTTCTAAGTAAGCCAGTTGAACTCGATACCATCTTAAAAACAGTTGCCCGGTATTCTTAGTGTTTAAGATCTTCGGCATCCCTAACTGTGATACTGTAAAAAAAGCGAGAACTTTTCTTGAAAAAAAGAAAGTTGAAGCTGAATTCGTAGATTTCAAAAAATACAAACCAAGTGATGATGATATCGAACGCTGGAGTAAGACTTTCGGCGGACTTCCTGTAAACAATAAGGGAGTGACTTATAAAAAGCATAAAGAAGAATTTGAAGCTTTAAATACTAAGGCCCAGATCAAATTCATCCAGACAAATACTTCCATGATCAAACGACCGATTCTTGAAAAAAACGGAAAAGTGCTCGCCTTCGGATTTGATGAAGAACAATACAAAACGCTTGTGAAATGAGCATTCTTCTTAAATTGAAAGAATTAACACGTCCTCAGCACGATAAGCTTGAGCTTGATGTGAATCTGCTTAGACCTGATTTTACAATCAAGGATTACATCCATGTGCTCGAAAGATTTTACGGTTTTTACCGTCCTTTAGAAGCAACAAATCTTCTTCCTTCAGACAGGAATAAAACACATCTTCTTGAAAAAGATCTTAAGCATTTTGGTATTGATCCGGACAGGGTAGAGATGACTTCCGTACTTCCTGACCTTTCAACACCGTCGCATATTTTTGGACTTCGGTATGTCATCGAGGGATCAACTCTCGGTAGTCAGGTTCTTTCCAAACATTATAAAGAAATTTTTGACATCTCTCCTGATTCCGGATGCTTCTTCTTCTCCGGTTACGGGAAGGACACCATGATGAAGTGGAAAGAATTCCAGGAAGAACTTTTGCAATTTAGTGCTTCCGAAAATTATCTTGAAGAAGACGTTATTGAGAGTGCAAAAACAACTTTCACCTTTCTCCATCAGTGGCTTATTAAGCAGAAATAATCTACAATATTTTGCATGACACAGCCTAAAGACTTTTGGGTCATCGGCGTTGGCGCATCTGCCGGCGGCCTTGAGGCCCTCACGTTATTTTTAAGATCACTTCCTGAAAAACCAAACGCAGCATTCATTGTTGCTCAACATCTCGCCCCTCATTCAAAAAGTATGATGGTTGAACTGCTTGCAAGACAAACGTCTTTGCCTGTTATCGCCATCAAAGATCATTTGAAACTTGAACCGGGTGTCATCAGTATTGTTCCACCAAACTATGATGTTACTGTTGAACAAGGGGAATTGAGATTATCTCGCGCTGGCAATGAGACTCGACCGAAGCCATCTGTTGATACTCTCTTTCAATCTCTCGCAAACGTTTTTAATAAGCGGGCCGTCGGCATTATCTTGTCAGGCACTGGATCCGATGGAACTGAAGGAATAAGGGCCATTAAAGAAAGTGGGGGAATGACGTTCGTTCAAGACTCAGAGAATGCCAAATATGATGGTATGCCGAAGTCAGCGATTGATACCGGAATGGTTGATGCCATCTTGCCGGCCGATAAGATTGCTGAGCAGCTTTTTACGATGTTGGAAAATAAAGACAATATTCCGGCGCCGTTACAAAAGTTTTCAGCAAATGAACAATTTGATTTCAATAAGATCATTAAATTTTTGAAATCGGAGATAGGGACAGATTTTACTCAATATAAAATCTCAACGATTCGAAGAAGAGTAGAGAAACGACTTCTTGCCCTGAAAATTGATACCCTCAGCGAGTACTACGACTACATTCAAAAACATCCCGCCGAGCTTGCAACTCTGTCCCAAAACATGCTCGTGAGTGTCACTTCATTTTTCAGAGACACTGATGCTTATGAAGCCTTTACCAAAATTCTTGAGAATACTATTTTCGAAAAGAAAACCGGTGAAGATCTAAGGATCTGGAGTGCCGGATGTGCCACTGGTGAAGAGCCGTATTCTATTGCGTTCATCGTTAATGATATTCTTGAAAGAACCGGGAAAAATCTTACGGTTAAAATTTTTGCCACTGATCTTGATCAGGAGGCCTTGGTGCAGGCGAGATCTGGTTTTTATACTCATGAGGATATCAAGGGCCTTCATAAAGATGTTATTGAGAAATATTTCGATCAGAAAGAATCTGGTTTTGAAATTAAAAAAATCATTAGAGATTTAATCGTCTTTGCAAAACAAGATCTCATACAGAATCCTCCTTTTGTAAAACTTGATTTCATTACATGCAGAAATGTTCTTATCTATTTTGAAGCAGCTCTTCAGACAAAGGTCTTTGAGATCTTTCATTATGCATTGAAACCTCAGGGGTATCTTTTTCTAGGGAAGTCCGAATCGGTAAATGTTAACTTATTTGAAGTTGTAGACCGGAAGGAAAAGATTTTCAGAAGAGTGAATGTCGTTTCAAGACTCACTCATAGCGGCAGATACTCTGTGGGAACAAATTTTCAGGCGACATTTGCCCGAAAGAAGTCACTGGCCTCTGTTATCGCTGAATCTGCACCCCTCATGATTTTGAAGCAGTTTGGGCTCTCGGGCGTTGTTATAGAAGAAGATTCTACGATTATTCATTTTATTGGAGATGTCTCTAATTATCTCAGTCTTCCTGATGGCTCTGCAGATTTTCGCCTTTCAAATATTCTGAATAAAAATGCAACAACTGAACTTGCGATTATGATCAAGAAGTCTTTTAAAGAAGATAAAGTGATCAAATCCCGTCCTTATAAACTTGAGTCAGATCCTGAGAAGTTATTTTCTTTTTCTGTTCAGCATTTGCCAAAAGATGATGAAAGTTCTAGGCATATTTATCTCGTCGTCTTTGAACCTAAGAAAATGCTGACCGCAGAAGACATCGTTCATCCATCAACTAAAGTTGATTCTCCTTCTTCTGACAGGTTAATTGAGCTTGAGCAGGAAGTTGCAGTTACAAAAGAGAATCTTCAGACAGTCATTGAGGAACTTGAGATTTCAAACGAGGAACTTCAATCCCTGAATGAAGAATTATCTTCTACTAATGAAGAGCTCCAGGCATCCAATGAGGAGCTTGAGACAACGAATGAAGAGCTTCAGAGTACAAATGAAGAGCTCACTACCCTGAATGAAGAGTTGAGCATTAAAAGTACCGAACTTCGAAGTGCCTATTCAAACCTTGATAATATTCAGGCAAGTATTTCATTCCCTTTAATCGTTCTTGATAAAGACATGAGAGTTGAAAGATTTAATCAATCTTCGAATCTTATTTTTAATCTTTCAGCAAATGATATCGGACAATTGATCACCAAAGTTTCATGTCAGTGTGAGATTCCGGATCTTGAAAGTTTAATCAGTTCAACATTAAAATCAGGGAATGTTTCAGAGACTCTCTGTAATGCCAATAACAAGGTTTACCAGCTCCGTATTACACCTAGCCGTGATGAATATAAAAAAGTTATCGGCGTCATTATTATTTTCTTTGATAACACTGAAATTCTGAATGCTCAGGATAAGCTCAAAATTACCGATAAACGAATTCGTGCCATTATCGATGGTTCTCCAACTCTTATTTTCATGAAGGATAATCAAGGTCGTTATCTTCAAGCAAACAAGGCCTTTTGTGATTTCTTTGAAACATCAGAAGAGAGAGTTTTAGGTAAAACTGATAGGGAATTATTCACAGATAATATCTCAAATCTTTACCGTGAAAACGATCTTGAAGTACTCTTGAAACGTGAATCGACTGATAAAGATGAAATGATTCACTTTAAAGGAAAGGACTTTTACTTCCGTACGAAAAGATTCCCACTGACTGGTGCCAACGATCGAAATCCTTATGCTGTTGGTACTGTTGCTCTGGAAATTACGGGTCAGATGGAGGCGCGAAAAGAACTTGAAACTTCTGAGAGTCGCTACCGGGCCATGATTGAAGATCAGGCAGTTTTTGTTCTTCGATATCTTCCGGATAATTCAATTACATTTGTTAACAATGCCTTCGTTAGATATTTTGGTGGTTCTAAACATCCTGAATCAGGATTTACGACTCTGATGGAATCAAAAGATCAGAAGCGCGTATCGATGGAAATTGCAAAAATTAATCATGATTACCCAATCGTTCAGTATGAAGCTCGAGTGGCGAATAATCCAACTCACTGGGTACGATGGATTCATCGTGGGATCTTTGATGAAAACAGACGACTTACTGAATATCAAGTTGTTGGTTTTGATGTCACCGATATCCACAATCAGACATCTGATCTTCTTGCGAAAGAAAATCTCTATACTCATGTATTAGAATATACATCGGATTATCTTTCAGTTTACCGATATGAAGGTGGTGAGTTCTACCTCGAGTCTTTCAATCAAAGTGCTGCTTACTATCGTGGCTTTGGTAGCCAAAGGCTGATTGGTAAGAATCTCAATGAACTCATGGATCCAATGCAGAGTGGAAGTGTCATCTCTAAGTTTCAGCGCTCAGTTGAAACAAATTCTATCGCAAATTTTGAAGAAACGATTGAAGGACCAGGTGGGAGCCTGTATCTGTCGACCACGATCGTTCCTATCCATGATCCCTATCAAAATGTTACGAGGGTTGTGGGTCTCTCTCGCGACATCACAAAACTAAAACGTACGGAAAAAGCACTCCGCGATGAGAAGCGCAACGCTGAGTCGGCAAATCATGCGAAGAGTGACTTCCTTGCGAGTATGTCCCATGAATTAAGAACTCCGCTGAATGTTATTATGGGAATGGCGCAACTTCTCCTGCGTGGAAATATGGATCCTAAGCATTCACGATTAGTTGAATCTATCCAGCGTTCTAGTAAAGTCCTCTTGTCTTTAATTGAAGATGTCCTTGATCTGTCTAAAATTGAAGCCGGTAAGATCAGTTTTGATTCGAAGCCTTTCGATATCGATCAGTTAACTGCAGATGTTGTTCAGTCATTCGAATCTGAGGCGAATAAGAAACACATTAAACTTATTCGTGAATTCAGAGTTAAGCCTAATGTTCCGCTCATTGGTGATGAAGTAAGAATCAAACAGGTTATTATCAACCTGATTGGTAACGCTATTAAATTTACAGAGAAGGGAAGTGTAGAGTTTTCAGTTTCCCTTCAATCTAAGGCCCTGAATAAAAGTACTTTGTATTTTGAAGTTAAGGATAGTGGTATCGGTATTCCCGAAGATGCTTATCCGAAAATCTTCAACCGCTTTTCCCAGGCGGATTCGGGAACTGCCCGTAAATATGGTGGAACTGGACTCGGGCTTGCCATTTGTAAACAGCTTGTGGAGCTGATGAATGGCTCTATTGGTTTTACGAGTGAAGTGGGAACCGGTAGTACGTTCTGGTTTAAAATTGAATTCCCGGAAGCAGTCCATGAAGAAGACGAGAAAAAACACAAAAATTATGAAGTTGATTTCACAAAGATAAATGTGCTTGCGGTTGATGATAACCCTGAATCACTTAAAGTTCTTAAATACTATTTTGAGGACCATGGCGGAAATCTGGAAATTGCAACAAGTGGTCCTGAATCAATTGATCTTTTCCATAAGAACAATTACGACCTCATCTTGATGGACATGCAAATGCCAGGAATGGATGGTCTTCAGACGACTAAAAAAATTAGAACCTCAGATGGAAAAAATACAAAAATCCCTATTATTGCTCTGACGGCAAATGCCATG
>JBEIQF010000325.1:0-3837 GCA_040376635.1 Halobacteriovoraceae bacterium | reverse complement strand
CATTGAGCAGTTGAAGAATACTGGAGCAGCTCCGAAAGCTCCGGCGATCGTCCCAGCAGAAGACAAAGAAGCCGCTTAAACAAGTCCGCGTAGAAAGCGGTTCCCGCACACTTTTGGGTACCAAAAGTGTGCGGGAACCCTTCTTCCTCACCGAATTCCCTTAATTTATCCTTTCGATCTCCGATAATACGAATACATGCAACAACTTGGCATTTTGCTGACCAATTTCAGGATCATTGACCTGCTCGATATCGCAGCAGTCGGTATTATTTTCTACCGATTTCTGCTTATTGTTCAGGGTACACGTGCGTACCAGATGCTCTTTGGTATCGTGGCACTTGCTATGCTTTATTGGTTCTCGCAATACTATGAGTTATATTCACTCTCGTGGATTCTCCAGAACTTCTTTGATTACCTTTTCATTATTCTGATTGTTCTTTTCCAGGATCAGATTCGTTCTGCACTCGTCTCAATTTCCTCTGCAAAATTCATCGGAAGAAACGGTCGTTCAAAATTTGACCAGCAGATTGAAGAAGTGGTTGCAGCTTGTTCAGCTCTGTCGCGTGAGAGAACAGGTGCCTTGATTGTGTTTGAAAAAAATCACGGTCTCCTGAACTATTCATCTTCTGGTACTCGTCTTGATTCGCGCATTCATTCAGATATTATCTACTCAATCTTCCAGACAAATTCACCTCTGCACGATGGTGCGATCATTATCTACAACGGTGTGATTCAGGCAGCAGGTTGCTTTCTTCCGCTTTCAAAAAACGTTGAAATTGACCGCCACTACGGTACCCGTCACAGAGCTGCTCTTGGTATTACGGAAATTTCTGATGCTGTCGTTGTAACAGTGTCTGAAGAAACAGGTCGAATCAATATTTGTTACAACGGTGTCTTCCATTACATGGAAAACGAAGAGGCCCTTCGTAAATATCTTCGTAAATTCCTTCTTGAGATCGACAGAGTCGGTCCTGAAGCGGGAGCGCGTGCCTCATGAAAATGCGCAACCGGATGAAGAAACATTCACTCAAGTTCATTTCCGTTTTCCTGTCGGTTTTCCTATGGGTCTACGTTCTTAACTCAGAAAAAGTGAAATTTGAAAAAACTGTGCAGCTTGAATACATCCTGCCGGTTGATATGATGTTCGCTCAAAAACCTGTACATGAAGTGACGTTCCTGATTGAAGGTCCACGTGCGTTCGTGAGAACGGTTGCTGAACGTGAAGACCGACTCGTCATTGACTTGAACCGTGCGAACGCAAGACGCTCATTGAATTTTAATGTGGATATCAATCCGGCCCAATTGAATCTTCCATTTGGTATGGTTGTTGAGCGCGTGATCCCAAGACGTCTTGCTATCCGGCTTGAAAAGAAGGCGAGTAAGATCGTTCCTTTGAAACTTCAGTTCTCAGGCCAACTTCCGGATAAACTTTCTCTCCAGAATCCAGTTCTTGAACCATCAGAAGTTGAAGTCTACGGTCCTCGTTCTCTTATTTCGCGTCTTAAAGAGTTGCCTATAAAAGCTATTGAGCTTGAGAGTCTACCGGGGCTTGATCAGATTCCTGTAGAAGTGCAACTGCCAGACGACCGGTTAACTCTTACCGGTGGCTTTGATATCAAATTCGGTTATCAGCTCAAAGCAGCAAGCTCGAATTTCACACTAACGGACCTTCCGATTCGCATTCTTTCTGAGAAGCGTAAAATCACCACGACTGTGAAAACCGCCACAGTAAAACTTCTCGTCCCTGAGAAAATCATTAAAAACCGATCAAATGTATCATCCTCTATTCAGATCTGGGCCGACATTCCGGAAGAGGCGCATGGTCGGACAGAAGTTCCTCTCAAAGTCGTACTCCCACCAACCATTCACTTACTCGAAATCTCCCCGAAGACCATTATTGTTAATATCCAATAAAATGGTATATTTTAAGTCAGTATTTCATTCTTAAAGTGAGTCATTTATGTCAGGTCGTAAATTATTCGGTACGGATGGTATCCGTGGCAAAGCTAATACTTATCCGATGACCGGTGAAGTTGCTTTTGTTCTTGGCCGGGCCGTTACCAGTTATTTCCAGAAAAACTTTTCAAAAAAGCCTTTGATCATCATCGGTAAAGATACAAGACTTTCATGTTACATGCTTGAGCAGGCCTTCTCTGCTGGGGTTTGTTCTCAGGGTGGTCGCGCGATTCTTACAGGTCCACTTCCGACTCCAGGAGTAGCCTTTGTTACTCAAAGTATGCGTGCGGATGCTGGTGTGATGATTTCTGCTTCTCACAATTCGTTCGAAGATAACGGAATTAAAATTTTTGATCGCACAGGTCACAAGCTTCCGGATGAAATTGAGCTCGAACTTGAAAAGATGGTTCTAGATCCATCAAACATTCCTGTGAAGTCCGGCGATCAGCTGGGGAATGCCAAACGTCTTGATGAAGTGATCGGCCGTTATATTGTAACGACGAAAGCTGCGTTGTCTCCACAATATTCACTCGAAGGTCTTCGTATCGTTGTTGATGCGGCCAACGGCGCCGGTTACAAACTCGCACCGATGGTGTTTGAAGAGCTTGGTGCTGAAGTTATCGCTCTTGGAAATACTCCGAATGGAACAAACATTAATTTAAACTGCGGCGCTCTTCACCCGGAGATGTGCTCAGATGCAGTAAAAAAATACCGCGCAGATCTTGGTGTATGCCTTGATGGAGATGGTGACCGTCTGACAATCGTTGATGGAAACGGAAACGTTGTTCACGGTGATAAGCTTATTGGACTTTGTGGGAAATTCCTGAAAGACAATAACGAAATTGGACCGACGAATGAAGTTGTCGGAACTGTCATGAGTAACTTCGGTGTTGAGTATTATCTCAAACAGCAGGGACTTAAGTTCACTCGTACGCAAGTGGGAGACCGCTACATCGTTGAGCATATGAGACAAACCGGAGCTCTCTTCGGTGGTGAGCCTTCTGGCCACCTTGTCTTCAAGAAGTATTCAACAACTGGTGATGGTATTCTTGCTGCCCTTAAAGTTATTGAAAGTATCAAGTTCTACGATATGGAACTTGCTGACCTCACAAAAATTGAAATGTTCCCTCAGGTCATGCACAACATTCACGTCGCAAAACGTGTTCCGTTTGAAGAAGTTCCTGAGATCAAAAAAGCAATGGTGGACGCAGAGACTAAGCTTGGCAAAGAGGGAAGAATCCTTCTTCGTTATTCTGGTACTGAGGCCCTTGCACGTGTGATGGTTGAAGGCAGAGATAACACTCTTGTAAACACACTTTGTACAGAGTTGTCTGAAGTTGTGAAAAAGGCACTCGGATGACTTTAGCTCGTCTGGGCGTGAACATTGATCACGTCGCCACTCTTCGCCAGCAGCGCGGTGAATTTTATCCAGAAACCATGCGTGCTGCGGAAGTTGCCTTAGCAACTGGTGCATATCAGATTACCATTCATCTTCGTGAAGACCGCCGTCACATTCAGGATAAAGATGTTCCTGTTGTGCATGATATTTGTAAAAAAATGGGTCAGCCGCTGAATTTTGAAATGGGCTGCTCAGATGAAATGATCAAGATAGCTATCAAGCAGAAACCTGAATGGGTTTGCCTTGTGCCTGAGAAGCGCGAGGAGAGAACGACGGAAGGTGGCCTTGATGTCACTGACCCTAAAAACTACGAACGTGTTAAGAAGGCCTGCGAAGCGATTAAAGCGGGATCACCTTCAACAAAAATTTCACTCTTTGTAGAAGCACATGATGCAGTCCTTCGACAGTGCCTCACCATGAAAGCTGACGCGGTAGAAATTCACACTGGTGAATATGCCAAGGATTTCCTGAATCAAAAAGAT
>JBEIQF010000012.1:0-21815 GCA_040376635.1 Halobacteriovoraceae bacterium | reverse complement strand
GTTGCTGGACTATTCGCAGCTCTTCGCTCGAAGCCTGAAGCAAAGTTCGAAACTCCTGACACAACTGTTGTAACGAAAACAAATGATGCTCACCCAGCTCACCAGTGTCGTCTCGATACATATTTCGCGGGTGCTCTATGTGAAGTTGCTCAGAACGAAGATGTTTCTCAGAAAGATGAAGTAAAAGGTACATGTCACGCAACGCTTGTACATACTTCTGGTCTTCGTCCTCTTTGCTGGTTTAAACCAAAAAAATAAGTTACCTTTTTTTTAATATTATTTGAAGGCCGGGAGTTTTCCCGGCCTTTTTTATTTTTGTGGGCCAATGAGTTCAATTCCTCTCACTCTCATCATTTCGCTTTTCACGATTACAGGCATGATCCTGATAAGTTCAGTGATTTACTTTTCGGAAAGAGAGGAGAGACAGCGAAATGCACTTGAATACTGGCTGAGTAATGGCGCTTACTTTCTGGTGAGCCTTCTGACTCTAAATTATTCACCTGAAATCGTGGCGCTTCCCACTCTTCTTTGGGTGTGGCGAGTTTCGGCCATTCGAAAAATCATTCAAAGTGTATCTGGGACAAATCTTTATAAAGACTGGCATTCATATGCCCTGGCCTCAGCATTTGTGATCTCTGCAATTTCAGTAGGCCTTGAATTGCCTTTTGTTTTTTATACTTTTCCTCAGGCCTTCGCGATGTTCATCGTCGTGATGGATTGTCTTTGGAGAGGCAAGTCACAAATTCCTAAAGAAAGATTTTCTATTAATCATCGTCTTCTTTTTTTCTCTGTTTTCCTGATCATTCTTCATTCGCTCGATTATCCGTTTGTTCGTTACGACCCGGAATTCACCAATATTGGATTTGGGATTGTCCTCATGACGAATATCCTGATGGCCATCGTTCTTCCCTCAGTGACGATTTATGAATTGAAAAAAGAGCAGCAACAAAAACTCGAGGAACTTCTTAAGAATCAGGCAAAGTTCTCTGCCTTGGGAGAGATGACGGCCGGGATTGCTCACGAGATGAATAATCCACTAGGGATCATTCTTCACCGGGCGAATCATCTTCGCACTCAAGTGATGCGGGATAATTTAGAAAAAGATTATATTGTGAGAAACCTTGATCAGATTGAGGCCACTTCACAGAAAATGACAAAGATCATCCGAAGCCTGAAAAACTTTTCAGGAAGTTCTAAGACGGATCCTTTAGAAACTGTTTCGACTAAAAAAATCATTGAAGACACTTTAAGCTACTGTCATGAGCGCTTCAGGCTTCATGCTATTGATCTCATCGTAGAAGAAATTCCGGATAAGCTCATTGAGTGTCGTCCTGAGCAGATTTCACAAGTGATTCTGAATCTTCTGAATAATTCATTCGATGCGGTCGTGAATCTCGCGACGAGATGGGTGAAGTTGTCTTTTGTGGAGAAGGAACAGACGATCGTTATAGTTGTCACTGATTCAGGGCCTGGTATTCCTCGTGCCATCAGAAAGAAAATGATGGATCCGTTTTTCACAACTAAGACGACGGCGGGGACTGGTCTTGGGCTTTCAATAGCGATGGGAATCATCGAGGATCATCATGGTAAGCTTTACTATGATGAATCCTCGCTTTATACGACGATCAAGGCAGAGCTGCCTTATCTTCAATCTACTCGATATAGTCAGAGTTCTTGAAGAACTGAACATCAGGATTTTTCTCCTGAGCTAGTTTCAGATCCCATTCAGTTCTCACGGCAAAACAAATACGCTTATCTTTGTCTTCCATGATCACTGAAGAGTAATCCTGCGCGAATTTTTCTTCTGCTTTTTTGTCAGGGAACTTAAGCCAACGAACGCCGGCCCATGCCACAGGTTCATAAGAAGCTTCAACTGAGTATTCATCTTCAAGACGGTATTTCACAACTTCAAACTGGAGAGCACCAACTGCACCGAGCATCTTCTCGTTAGATTGACGACGGATGAAGAGCTGAGTGGCACCTTCTTCAGAAAGCTGTGAGAGACCTTTCTCAAGGTGTTTCGCCTTCATAGGATCTTTAGCAGTCACTCTCATGAAAAGTTCAGGAGAGAAGCTTGGGATACCGGTATAACGGATCATCTTCTTACCCATCGAGAACGTATCGCCGATCTGGTATTTACCAGTATCGTAGAGACCGATGATATCTCCTGCGAAGGCTTCTTCGACAATATCACGATCACGTGCCTGGAACATGAGGGGAGTAGCGATACGAATTTCTTTGCCTGATCTCACGTGATAGATCTTATCGTTACGATTGAACTTACCTGAACATACTCGCATGAACGAAATGCGGTCACGGTGTTTTGAATCCATGTTCGCCTGGATCTTGAAAATAAATCCTGTGAACTCATTATCAGACGGGTCGATCGTTACTGTTTTAGCAGATGAATCATAAGGAGCGAGGACAGCATCTCTCGGTTTTGGCGTTGGAGCAATCTGTGTAATGAGATCTAGTGTTTCCTTAACACCGAAGTTCTTAAGTGCTGAACCGAAGAAGACAGGAGTTTGAATTCCTGCCTGATACTCTTCCATCGAGAATTCAGGGATGAGTGTCGCCACCATCTCAAGTTCTTCTTTCAGTTTATCCTGGAGAGCAGGGCCGATCGCTTCTCTTAATGCCGGAGAGTCGAGATCAGAAGCATCCAGGTATGAAGGAGTGAAAGGATCTTTTGAATCCTTAAAACTCAGAATTTTTTTCGTTTTGAAATCGTAGACACCTTTGAAGTCCACACCGTTACCTACCGGCCACGTCATCGGGATACACTGAATTTTCAGGATAGATTCAATGTTATCGAGTAGGGCAAACGGATCCATCGCTTCACGGTCAAACTTGTTCATGAACGTAACGATAGGAGTATCACGCATACGACAAACATCCATGAGTTTGATCGTCTGGGCCTCCACACCTTTAGCGGAGTCAATCATCATGAGCACAGATTCAACGGCCGTGAGAGTACGGTAAGTATCTTCTGAGAAGTCTTTGTGTCCCGGAGTATCGAGGAGGTGAAGAGCGCGGTCGTTATATTCAAAACTCATCACCGAAGAAGTAATCGAGATACCACGTTGCTTTTCAAGTTCCATCCAGTCTGATTTTGCATAATCACCAGATTTTGATTTCACCATACCAGCTTCGCGAACAACGCCACCGAACCATAATAGTTTTTCAGTCATGGTAGTCTTACCAGCATCCGGGTGGGAGATAATCGCGAATGTACAACGAGGCTTAAAGCTCATATTAGTGTCCTGAAAAAGTTCGGTCTTGTGCGTAAAATGTTGATATCAGTAACTGTAAGAAATGTATATTAAATACGTCTGTCGCTCTTAAGAATTAATTCATCTCAATGTAAGAATTTAAATAATAAAATAATTTTATGAATACCTCGATCGAATTTATTTTCATCGTTTCACTCATTATCACCCTCTTCATGAGCGGTATCTCCTATTTGAGCTTTAAACGCTATAAGGATCAACACCTCGCACACATCTCGGAATTCTGGTTGTCGCTCGCGCTGAACGTGTCAGTTTTTTATGTGTGCAGGAATTCAGATCCGCGCATTGTAGCTCTCTCTATGCTCGGTTGGGTGTGGCCTCTAAAAACCATCCGTCAGCTTCTGCAAAATGTTTCCTGTGCTGAAAACCTCTCACATCGATGGCACTACATTGCCCTCGGTTTGGGTGCGTTTATCACGCTTGCTTTAGGTGGTTATGGTTTCTCCTTCTTCATTATGACTTTCCCTTTTGCCCTCGCAGTTACTGCGTGTGGTATCTGGATGATTGTTGAAGCGTATAAAAAAACTCCCATTGAAGTTCGTTCACCACTTCATTGGTCAACTTACATCCTTCTCGGATTGTTTTTCGTAGAACGCCTTGCTTTCCCATGGTGGGGGTTAAATTATTTTCTTGCCGGATATACAACTGAACTTATTCTTCTGACTGCTCTGGCAGGCACAACTCTTTCCACATATATTGAGCTCATCAAGATGACTCACGATAAAGAGATGGAGTGTTTTATCAATGAAAGAAACCAGAAGATTCTTGGATCATCAAAATATTCTGAACTTGGCATGATGTCGGCCGGAATTGCTCACGAAATTAATAATCCACTTGCTGTCATCCAGGCGCGAACGACTCAGCTTCTCCGTATTTATAAAAATCCAGAGAAACAAAGAGACCTCGCTGATGGCCTTCAGCAGATTCTCTATACGTCAGAAAGAATTAATCGCACTATTCAGGGAGTGAGAGAGTTTGTTCATCAGGATGAAAAAGGTTCGATGACAGAAATTCCACTGAAAGGTCTGTTTGATGATGTCCTTTCTTTTTGTGGCCAGCGTATGAAAAATCACGGTGTGAGTTTACGTTTTTATGGACTTGAAAATTTCACAGTCGTTGGAAATAAAATTCAACTCGAACAAATTATCCTGAATCTTCTCAACAACTCTTTTGATGCTATTGAATATCTTTCAGACAAATGGATTGAGGTGAGTGCAGAATCAGAAAACGATCGTCTCTATCTTTATTTCAAGGATTCAGGCGATGGCATCCCTCCGGAAATCTCGGATCGAATCATGGAGCCTTTTTTCTCGACAAAAGATATTGGTAAAGGAACCGGACTAGGGTTGGCACTGGCAAAAGGGATAGCAGAAAAACACGGAGGTCATCTTGAATATAAGAGTGACTGCTCTCACACGACCTTCTTACTTGAGCTCCCACGAAACTTGAATGACGACTGGTATTTAAACAATCCCACTCATCATTGAAGGTGAGTGGGATTTGTCAGGAGTTAGCCAATTCGATCTTAACAAGGACGAAAAGAGAAAAAGCATCTTCCCGGAGATAAATGTTTTAGCAGGCAGCTTCCAGAGCAGCGGCCTTAGAAAGCGGATCGAGCGGAGAGATTGAAGCATGAATATCAACAAATAATTGTCCGATATCAGCTTTCGTTAATTGACCAAAGTCTTCTCCGAAATCCACAATGACTTCATCTGATTTTTTATTTTCCATAGAAAAAGTGTAACAGCGGAAGAAGATGAGACACTTCACCTATGTTAAGAAATGGCGTACTTTTTTCTGATACGGCTTAAGGCCTGTGGAGTGATCCCGATATAAGATGCAATCTGAAAATCAGGAATGAGATTCAGGATATTCTTGTGACTTTCTTTGAAGAGTTTATATCGAGTGAGAGCGTCCGTCGTAAGAAGAAGGAACTCACGGTTCTCTTTATCAAGGTAGAAGAATTCTGTGATTCGTTTCAGGAGAATTTCCCAGCCAAGCTGTTTTTCAGTAAGCCTGTAGAAATCAGCATAAGGAACTACCAGAAGCTCACCATCAGTGATCGCCTGGATGTATGTTCTTACCGGGATTTTCTGGAGGAATTCAGAATGGGGTCCGCAAAGACCAAGCGTAGAAGTGAATGACTTCACCCATTCCTTGCCTTCGTTATCAATGTAGTAATGACGGAAGACACCTTTCATCACAACCGCAAAATCAGAGGGCGCATTTCCCGGAACGAAGAAGAACTCGTTCTTTTTGAACTTCTTGAGCGTGGCAATTCCTTTAAGCTTGAGCCATTCGGAATCGTCCATTTCGGATAAATGATTATAGTGGGCCTTGATGACATCGATAGACATGCAATAAGTAAATCAAACCTTAGCAGGAATGAAAACTAGAGAAGTGGTAATTTGATGGTAAAAGTTGAACCTTTCCCAATTTCACTTTCCACTGATAGGGAGCCGTGGTGAAGCTCCATGATCTCTCTTGAGATAAAGAGGCCAAGCCCCAATCCCGAGACAGTGTCCGGATCTGTGGCCCTCTCAAATCGCTCAAAAATCCTTATCTGGTCTTCCCGGCCGATACCTGGTCCAAAGTCTTTCACCCTCACGATGGCCTCATTATTGAGCTTTCCGACGTGAACTTCGATTGGATGCTCAGGTGCATATTTCGCGGCATTGGTGATAAGGTTCGTCATTACTTGCTCAATGCGAAATTTATCCCAAAGACCTGTCACCTCACTGTGGATTTCAGTTCTGAGTTCACAGCCAGCAAGTTCACAGAATGGTCTTAACCGATCAACCACATCATAAGCGAGAGAATCGAGATCAACTTTCTCAAGTTTCAGGGAAAGCTGGCCCGTCGCCATTCTTGAAATATCGAGCATGTCATTCACAAGGTGAATGATTCTCTCAACACTCCGGTCGGCGTGCGCCAGAAATTTTTCCATATTCGCGGGTCCGAATGCCACTTCGTCACCTTTTCTCTCGCGAAGGTGATTTGTGAGTTGGATCTGCATTTTAAGAGTTGTCAGCGGTGTTTTTAATTCATGTGAGCAGATGGAGAAAAACTCATCGCGACTTTTAAGTGCCTTCTGAAGACCTGCTTCAGTCTCTTCGATTTTTTTTAGTTTCTGTTGAAGAAGCACTTTCTGGTTATAAAGCTCGAGGAATACTCTCACTTTTGAAAGAACGATTTGAGGGGAGAGTGGCTTTTGGAGAAAATCCACTGCGCCTTTTTCATATCCCTGGAATACTCTTTGAGCATCGGTTGTTGCAGCTGTCACAAAAATCAGGGGGATTCCTCTGGTTTTCTCAGTTGAACGCATGATTTCTGCGAGTTCAAATCCATCCATGCCAGGCATTTGTACATCCACCAGAGCTAGTGCGAACTCATGCTCAAGAAGAAGATTGAGTGCTTCAACTCCACTTTGCGCTTTGATGATTTCAACATATTCATCGCGAAGAAGAGACTGGAGAGCAATGATATTCTCTTTTAAGTCATCTACGATGAGGCACTTTGGTTTTGGTAGTTTATTCTCTGGCATAGATGCTTCCTTCGGAACATATACTTTTTATTTTATTGATGATCTCTTCTGTTGTGAGAACAAAATCCGGAGTCATAATCTGAAGGGCCGACTTAGGCATCACATCCCACTCAGCATCAGATGGGTTTTGTACGACTGTCACGCCACCCATTTTTTGAATCGTTTTTAGTCCGGCAGCGCCGTCGTGATTGGCACCAGTGAGAAGAATCCCCATGACTTTATTTCCGTAAGCGTAGGCCGCAGAATCAAACAGCACATCAATGGATGGGCGTGAAAAATTCAGGGGCTCTTCGGAACTTAAAGTCAGGATGTGATTGGGTTCAATACACAGATGATAATCGGATGGTGCAACATAGATAGTATCATTTTGCATTGGCTCGCCTGGTTCCGCTTCTTTTACCTTGAGAGCGCAATGGTCTCCCATGAGTGAGGGAATGAGATTCGGGCCTTCTGGGGCAAGATGAATGACAACTGCAACTTTAAGATGATTAGTCTTTGCGAATGCAGTGGCCAGCTTGTTTAAGATGTCCACACCGCCGGCCGAAGTTCCGATGACAATCAATTCGATCATAATCAGTCCTTCTTCCTGAAAATACGGTTTTCCTGATCAATCACTTCAAAGTGATGTTTCATTTCAGAGAACTGGAGTGTTTCCTTGTTACCTAGTCCAAGAAATGTCCCACGAATCAAAGATTCACGGAAAAGCTTGAAGACTCTTTCCTGAAGTGGACGATCAAAATAGATAAGAACATTCCGGCATGAGATGAAATGAGTCTCAGAGAAAACTGAATCAGTTGAAAGACTGTGATCAGAGAAGACCACATTCTTGTAAAGTGATTCATCAAATCTGACTGAATCATAGGCCGTGGCATAGTAGTCAGAGAGTGAACCCTGTCCACCGGCAAGACGATAGTTTTTGCTTGCTCTCGGAATCACTTCAACAGGGTAAATCCCGCGCTTAGCTGTTTCCAGATTCATCGGATTAATGTCAGTGGCATAGATGAGATATTTTTTTATCCCAGCTTCTTTCAGAAGAATGGAAAGTGTTACAACTTCCTCCCCAGTGCTACATCCGGCGACCCAGATTTTGATGGAGGGAAAAGTCTGAAGTATAGGGAAGACGTTTTCCTTCAGTGACAAGAAGTAAGTTGGATCGCGGAACATTTCAGTCGTATTAACTGTGAGATAAGCAATCAGTTTAGGAAAGAAATCCCTCTCATGAAGAATCTTATCCTGAACCTCGGAGATCGAATTTAGATTGAATTTAATCAGTGCCTGCTCAAGTCTTCTTCTGAGGGAAGAGCGAGAGTAGTGCTTAAAGTCGTATTGAAACTTTGTGTAGATCGCCTGAATAAGAAGTTCAATCTCGAGATTGACAGTATCAGCTTCCACTAAGAGAAACTCCTTTTCTGTGGTAACCAAACTCTGATAAGTGAAAGAAGTTTATCCATTTCAATCGGCTTAGGCAGATAATCGTTGGCGCCTGCTTCAAGACATTTTTCTTTATCATCTTTCATTGCCTTCGCCGTGAGGGCAATGATCGAAAGATCCTTAAATTTCTCAGAAAGCCTGATGCGTTTCATGGCCTCATAGCCATCCATTTCCGGCATCATGATATCCATAAGAACAAGTTCAATCTCAGGAGACAGTTTTTCAAGGGCCTCCTTACCATTTCTTGCTGTCAAAACCTTAGCACCATGAGTCTCCAGTGCACTTGTAAGCGCAAAGATATTTCTCACGTCATCATCCACTACAAGAATGGTCCGATTCTCGAGATTCTTCTCTCTCGACCTGAGATCGCGCAGCATCTTTTGTCTCTCAGGAGGAAGCTCTGTTTCAACCTTGTGAAGGAAGAGAGTCACTTCAGAAAGTAATCTCTCAGGCGATTTCGCACCCTTGATGATGATGCTCCCTGAATAAAGTCTAAGTTTTTGCTCTTCTTCATCAGTAAGATCTCTGGCCGTATAAACAATCACCGGTGGGAATGAATAAGTCGAACTTTCGTTAGAAAGTTTTGAGAGAAGTTCGTGCCCTGACATATCGGGAAGGGAGAGATCCATGATCATACAATCAAATGTTTTTTCAGAAAGTTGTTTTAATGCTTCTTTTGATGTTTCAACAGCAGTCACCTCAACATTTGAGTCACTGATGAGTTGGGTGATGTGATTTCTCTGAATAGGATCATCTTCCACGATCAGAACTCGTTTCACTCTCTGCTCCATCGCTGAACTCATATTCTGGAAAGCAACCAGGAGCTCATCTTTCTTCACTGGCTTCAACATGTAGCCAATCGCACCCATCTCCAGAGCAGAGCGCGAGAAATCTTCACTTGAAATGACGTGTACCGGGATGTGACGTGTTTTTGTATTCATCTTGAGCTGATCAAGAACAATCATTCCGCTGTGATCAGGGAGTCTCACGTCGAGGACTATGGCATTTGGCTGGAGAGATTTGGCGAGAGCAAGACCTTCATCTCCTGTTTCCGCAACGAGAGCGCCAAACTTCATCTCATGGGCAACACTCATGAGAATTTTTGCAAAATCCTCATCATCTTCTATTATCAACATCCGACGTGTAAATTTATGGATATTTTCTCTGTCATCCTTGAATGAGAAACCATTTTTGGGAAGCGAGCTTTCTGGTTTCGATGCAGGTTCAATGACTGGTGTGATTTCCGCTTTTTTCGAAGACTCAGTAACAGGAGAGTAGGTTTTAGGAAGCATCAGAGTAAAAGTACTGCCTGAGCCTTTTTCACTCTTAACTGTAATTTCTCCACCAAGAAGATGACCGAATTCTTTTGAAATAGATAGACCCAGACCAGTGCCGCCGAATTTTCTATTTGTCGTACCATCTGCCTGCCTGAACGCCTCAAAAATAACCTGCTGTTCATCAGGAGACATTCCAATACCAGTATCAGCAACAGCAAAGGCAACTTTTCCTTTTTCTTCGTAGATATGGAGAGAAACTCCGCCTTCCTGAGTGAACTTAAATGCATTCGACATGAAATTTTTAAGAATTTGTTCCAGGCGCTGTCGGTCTGTAATGAAATCGTGAGAGACGTTTTCATCAACGTGGATTTTGAGTTCCAGTTTCTTCTCAATGGCAATGGCTCGGAACATTTGTTCCATATGTTTTGCGACACCTTCAACAATGACCAGTTCAGGAACGATAGTCATTTTTCCGGCCTCTACTTTAGAGAGGTCGAGAATATCGTTAATGAGATTTAAGAGGTCATTTCCTGAGTTGAAGATGATCTGAGCGTACTCAACTTGTTCTTTAGTAAGAGTGCCGGGCTTGTTATCGATAAGAAGTTTGGCAAGAATCAGTGAACTGTTAAGCGGAGTTCTCAATTCGTGAGACATATTTGCCAGGAATTCTGATTTATAGTTACTTGATCTCTTGATTTCGCCGGACTTCTGCTCCAGTTCAGAGTTTTTGATATTGAGAAGATTTTTCTGATGCTCTAGTTCCTGCGTCTGTTCTTCGAGCTGCTGATTTGTCTGTTCCATTTCAGCTTGCTGGTTCTCAAGGCGAACATGAGATTCTTTGAGAGCTTTTGATTGTTGCTCAAGCTCTTCGTTAACGACTCGAAGTTCTTCCTGTTGCGCCTGAAGTTCTTCTCCGTGTCTCTGTGATTGTTCTAAAAGTTCAGCGAGCTTTAACTTATGCTCAGATGACTTCAGAGAAATTGCGAGCATTTCTCCGATGGAATTCATGAGTTCAATTTGGTTTTCATCTGGTGCTTTCAAAAATGCCAGCTCCACGAGAGCAATGGTATGGCCGTCACTTACAAGAGGGATAAGAGCAATGTGATGAAGTTCAGTCTCACCCAGACCGGTGTTCATGGAGATCTTATAGTTATCAATGGGAGTAATAATTTTTACTTTCTGATCGATTGCCGTCTGACCTAGTAGACCTTCCCCCGCAATAATAACTTCTTTTTCTGATTCAGGTGAAAAAGCATGTCCTGAGAGAAAGTGATAGTAAGGAGTTTGTTCTTTTCTAATGAAAAGAGCACCCACATTGAACTGAGTTGCGTGAGCAAAAAAACCGAGAATATTATCACTCACTTCTTTTGGTGTGAGCTCGCCACGAATACTTGCGGCCGCAGTATTCATACTGTCTTTCAACCAGGTATTTCTATCCGTTTTGTTCCTCTGGATGATGATATAACGGACAAGGAAGGCGACAACCCAAAGACAAATAATCGCGAACGATCTGTTGATGAAGGGAAGGACAGATTCCAAATTTGGATTTACGGGTGAGAGGTAATAGCCTATCAGGGAAAGAACCGTACAACCAAAGGCAGTTAATATGGGAAGGGCAGGGACGGTGTGCAGGACGGCCAGAGCAACTGGAATAAAATAGAAGATATAATCGGCCGTACCCCGCATAGTAGAGACATCTACGATGAGGATAAGACCAGACGCAAGGATGACGACTGGGGTGACCCAGCCTTTAGATTCGTGTTTTAACATAGTGAGACCTTTCGGGCACTATAGTCAAAAACATGATTTTTAAAAGTGTTTTTGTCGGAGCTTAAGGAATTCTTAAGGTAAATATTAAGGCCCTTTTTACAAAGGGCCTTAATTCAGAAATTTAGAGTGAGTTCTGGTGAGTCTTTAAGATGTGCTCGCAAAGATCCCCTGGAGTCGAGTTACGAAGTTTCTCAGCGTCCACACGATCAGGAATGATGTCCGGAAGGTGGTTAGTGATCTTCTCAGTGAACACAGGGTTCTTGTTTGCCCCAACTTCATCCACGCGATCGATCGGTGTGAAGTGAGGAACAGTTTTCAAAACTTCAGGATGTTCATTCACAAGTTTTAAGATCGTCTCAACTACATTCACGAACTGATCGAGTTCTTTCTTCGAGTATGTTTCAGTCGGCTCAAGCATGAGTCCGTACTGCTCAGGGAAAGCAACTGTCGGAGCGTGGAAACCGAAATCAAGGAAGAGCTTCCCGATACGGGCAATTGTATTTGTCTTCGGAGTTCCTGAAGCTTCAATCTTCTTAAACGTTTCTGGTGAAAGAGTAAGAATGAACTCGTGCATACGAGGATTCTCATTCGCTTCTGCCGGAAGACAAGGGTAAGACTTCGAGAGTTTGTGATGAAGATAGCGCGCAGAAAGCACAGCAACCTGACTCATCTTACGAACACCATCTGCTCCTAGAGCTTTAATGTAAGTGTAAGCGCGGATCTTATGAGCGAAGTTACCGTAGTGACGGTGGAATGATCCACATGACTTCGGAGCGCGGATAGCTTCAAACATGCCATCTTTTTTCACAACCTGAACACCAGGAATGAAATCAAGAAGTCTGTGCGAAACACCAACGATAGCGTCACCAGGACCGCCGCCGCCGTGAGGAATTGTCCAAGTCTTATGAAGGTTGTTGTGAACAGCATCCACACCAAGCTTATTTAAATCCAGAATACCTGCGATAGCGTTCATGTTCGCGCCATCCATATAAACAAGACCACCAACTGCGTGAATAAGAGCACTCATTTCTTTGAACTGAGTTTCAAAAATTCCAGCTGTGTTTGGATTTGTTACCATCACACCAGCTACACGGTGACCATCAGTCTTCAGGAATTCCTTGATCTGATTTAAGTTCATCTCACCATTTGAGAGAGCTTCAACTGTGTAGATACCGTAAACTTGTCCATCTACCACTTTAGACTGGTAGCCGGCCATTGTTGCAGTCGCTGGGTTTGTTCCGTGAGCAGAACGAGGAATGATAATCACATTTCTCTTCTCAGCTTCACCGCGGTCACGGTGGTAGGCCTGGAACATTTTAAGGCCAATAAGTTCGCCTTGAGCACCAGCTACACCTTGAGTGACAACACCCGGAAGTCCAGTGATCGCTTTGAATTGTTCCTGGATTTCAAAAAGAATTTCTAAGCAGCCCTGAACATCTTCTGTCGGAGCTTCAGGGTGCATGTTTGTGAAGCCAGGAAGAGAAGCAGCGTAATCATTGATGTACGGATTGTACTTCATCGTGCAGCTTCCGAGAGGGTAGATACCATCATCCGGAGAAAGGTTTTGTTTTCCCAGTCTCTGGTAGTATTCGATGATGTCTTTTGAAGTGAGCTTCGGAATTTCCGGAGCATCAATTTGTAAGAGTACAGATTGAATTTTCGGAGCAACTGTTCCGTTCTTCGTTTTCTCAAATTGAGTTCCGAAGAAACTGATCAATTGATCAATGTTCTTGTCAGTGTGAATGTCTGAGAAGCTGATAAGAAGAAGATTTTCACCAGTGATTTCACCGTGACGGTTTGAAACATCTACACCCACTTGAATGCCGGCAGCTGATGCCTTCGAGATGAATTCTTTTGTATTCACCGGAAGTTTCAGAGTGAACTCATTGAAGAATGCAGAACCCTTAAATTTAAGTTCAACGCCTTCAAATGAAGTCAGGGCCTCAACTGCTTTTTCTGTATGAGCGCGGGCAGTTTTAAGAGTATTCTCAAAACCTTCATCTCCACGAGCAAGCATTGAAGCACCAGCAATCGATGCAACGAAAGATTGGTTTGAGCAGATGTTCGACGTCGCTTTTTCACGACGGATATGTTGTTCACGAGTTGAAAGAATAAGTGCTTTGCACTCACGACCTTTGAGGTCGACAGTTTTACCAACAAAACGTCCAGCCGTTGAACGGATCGAAAGTTTATCATGTTCATTGTAGCGGATACCGAAAATACCAAGGCCAGGTCCACCGAAGTTAGGACCGATAGCGAGGTGCTGACCTTCAGCAACCACCATGTCAGAACCCTGCATGCGTGTACCAAATTTCACCGGAGCTTTTAATCCGCCCTTACCAAGAAGCATAGGATCAACAACTGCGATTGATTTGATGTTGTTTGTTGAACAAAGGTCAACGATCTCATCAACTGCTTCGATGTTACCGAGGTTATTCACTTGAGGGAAAGCAACGGCCGCAACCTGCGGAGTCGTATTCAGAATGCGTTTAAGGGCATCGATATCTAGCTTACCTGTCTGAGCACTTACTGGTGCACGGACAATTTTCATTTCTGTTTCACGAGCGTGAGTTTCTAAAACTTCGAGGTCACCCGGATAAAGAGTGTTCGCTACTACGATAGTTGTAGAATCTTTCACCAGGCGAAGAGCACAGCTCATCGCTTCGAACAAACAAGTTGAACGATCATAAAGAGAAGCATTGATTGCTTCAAAGCCAGTCAGCTGAGAAATGAGTGACTGATAAATCCAGAGAGTCTGAAGAGTTCCTTGTGAACGCTCAGGCTGGTACGGAGTATAAGCAGTCGTCAGACCACGAATGTCACAAATAGGACCAACAACATCAGTCACCTTGTATTGAGGAAGACCGTCACCTAAGAAAGAAATTTTTTCTTTGTTCTTTCTCGCGACATCATTGACGTGAGCGATGAGTTCTTCATAACTCATATGCTTGTCCATCGGAACAGTCGTCATCTTCACGCTGTCATCAATATGTGAGTAAAGATCTTCCAGGTTAGTGAGACCAAGAGTTTTGAGCATCTCTGTGATGTCTTTATCATCAGCACCGATATAGAAAGGCTTCAATTCGCGCTTTAACTTTTCTGGGTGATAGTTAAGAGGAACATGTGAACTTTTCATGTAAATTCCTTGGGAGGTAGAACCGTAATGTTTGTAAACGCCTTTATCGTAGGGCGAGGACTGTGATTTGTTAAGTGGTTACAGTTAGAAAAATGCATATGGTCAACCTTTGTGTAATGGACTAAAGTCTAAATTCTTATGGGCATTATACTTCTCAAAGATGGAGTCAAACTTCCGACAGCTGATGCTCAATTTTCAGAGCTAAATAACTTTACGTTGAAAGAGGGGATTGATCTGACTTTCGAGTGGAGGAGTGGCCAGTTCTGGCTTCACTCAGATATCCCGAAAGAAAAACCAATCGGTATTGAAATTGATCGGGAAATTACCCGCCACGAAGAGTATTTCAAAAAAAGCTCTCTTCAAAAAGAACTGCTTGCAAAGGCGATAGGTGTGAAGGGACCTCATCGTCCTAAAGTTCTTGACCTTACCGCCGGCATGCTTGGTGATTCACTCATGTTCCTGGCCTTTGGTTGTGAAGTTTGGGCAACAGAGAGGCATCCTGTGATCCGTTTTCTGATCCAATCTGCGATTCAGAATGCTCAGCATCCAAAATGTCAGAATTTTCATTTTCTCCCTATGGATGCATCGACTATCCTCGAAAATCCACCAGCTGCAGAGGTCTTTTACTTTGATCCGATGTTTGAAGATGCATCGACGAAGACTTCTCCTAATAAAGAGATGCGCATATTCCGAAGCCTTGTCGGTAAGGATCAGGATGCGGAATCAGTTTTTAAAATGGCCCTCGCTCACAAACCAAAACGTCTGGTTGTGAAAAGACCAAAGCAGTCTGTCGAGCTCGTTCAAAAACCTTCAGTCGAATATATCGGGAAATCCACTCGATATGATGTGTATTTTTCAATCTAAATTGATTAAACTCTTGGTCTAATCTGGAGACCATGAATGACCACAAAGTACGATGTCTATGCCATTGGGAACGCCCTCGTGGATATGGAATATGAAGTTCACGACGAGTTTTTTAATAAGCACAAAATTGATAAAGGTTTGATGACTTTGGTTGATGAAGATCGCCAGAATTATCTTCTTGATGCTCTAGGAACTGCTCCTAAGAAGCAGCAGTGTGGTGGTTCAGCTGCTAATACAGCAATCGCAGCGGCACAGTTTGGTGCTGCAACTTTTTACTCATGTAAAGTCGCTAAAGATCCTATCGGAAATTTCTATTACCAGGACTTGATGGATAACGGTGTTCATTCAAACCTTCACTATCAGGATCGTGAAGAAGGAGTTACAGGAAAATGTCTTGTTCTGATCACTCCGGATGCGGAAAGATCGATGAACACATTTCTCGGTATCACATCGACGATTTCAAAAACTCAAGTGGATCCGGATGCCATCCGTAATTCAAAATATATGTATATGGAAGGCTATCTTGTAGCTTCTCCTACAGGTCGCGAAGCTGCGATTCAGGCCAGAAGAATTGCAGAAGCAGCTGGCGTGAAAACAGCACTGACGTTCTCAGATGTGAACATGGTGAAGTTCTTCCGTGATGGTTTAAAAGAAATGATTGGCGATGGGATCGATCTTTTGTTCTGTAACGAATCTGAGGCTTGCGCTTTCACAGATTCACCTGACCACATGGTGGCCCGCGAAAAACTAAAGAGCATTGCAAAAACATTTGTAATAACTTTAGGTGAAAAAGGCGCGCTGATCTTTGACGGTAAAGAATTTATTAACGTAGAACCTTACCCGGTCAAGGCCATCGATACGAATGGTGCCGGCGATATGTATGCAGGCGCATTCCTATACGCCATCACTCATAATCACGATTTTAAATCGGCCGGAAAACTCGCTTCAATGGCGTCGAGTAAGGTTGTGTCTCAGTTCGGGCCACGCCTGAAAACTGAAATTGCTCTCGATATTAAGAAACAAGTTCTAGGATAAGGGGTAAAGGATGTCTCAGTATCTACTCATCAAAAAAGTTTATGAAACTAAGCCGGTTGACCAGACTGTCATTGTAAAAGGCTGGATCAAGTCTCTTCGTCAGTCGAAGAAATTTTCATTCATGGTTGTGAATGACGGTACAACTCAGAAGGATCTTCAGATCATCGTTGATATGGGTCTTTCAAACTATGAAGAAGTGATCAAACTTACGATCGGCTCTTCGGTTGAAGTTGAAGGTCTCGTTGTTGCTTCTCAAGGGAAGCAGCCAGTAGAAATGCAGGCAAAACGCGTTCACATCTTCTGCTTGAACGGTGAAGACTATCCTCTTCAGAAGAAAGAAACGTCTCTTGAATACCTTCGCGAGATTGCTCACCTTCGTTCACGTACGAATACATTCTCTGCGGTTTTCCGCCTTCGTCACGTACTTGCTCAGGCTACTCACGAGTACTTTACGAATGAATCATTCGCTTACCTTCATACACCAATTATCACAGCATCAGATGCTGAAGGTGCTGGTGAAATGTTCCGTCTTTCTACATTGAACCTTGATAAACTTCCTCGCGATGACAAAGGGAAGATCAACTTCAAGGAAGACTACTTTGGTCGTGAGACATTCCTCTCTGTATCGGGTCAGCTTGAAGCTGAAACATTTGCAGTGGGTGGTCTTGGTCGCGTTTATACTTTCGGACCAACTTTCCGCTCTGAAAACTCAAACACTGCCCGTCACTTATCTGAGTTCTGGATGGTTGAACCAGAGGCAGCTTTCAACACTCTTGAAGACAACGCAGCTCTTGCAACTGGATATGTAAAACACCTGATCAAAAAATCGATTGAACAGTGTGGAGATGAACTGGAGTTCTTAGCTTCTCGTTATTCTCCGGATAACTTAAAAACTCTGGAACACGTTCTCACGTCACCATTTGAGATCGTGACTTACACGAAGGCGATCGACATCCTTACTGAAGTTTCTAAGACTCACAAATTTGAGTACCCGGTGAAGTGGGGAATGGATCTTCAGACTGAGCATGAGCGCTTCCTTGCTGAGCAATACTTCAAGCGTCCTACGATCGTGACGGATTACCCGAAAGATATCAAAGCTTTCTATATGAAGATGAACGATGACGGTAAGACTGTTCGCGCGATGGATGTTCTTGTTCCAGGCGTAGGTGAACTTATCGGCGGATCTCAGCGTGAAGACAATTACGACAAGCTCATTTCTCGTATGCAAGATATGAAGATGGATACAGCTAACTACTGGTGGTACACAGATCTTCGTAAATACGGTTCTGTTCCTCACTCTGGCTTTGGTCTTGGATTTGAAAGAGCTGTTATGTATATCTCTGGTATGACAAACATCCGTGACGTAATCCCATTCCCGAGAACTCCTAAGAACGCTGAGTTCTAAGGTGGACACTGACCATGTCCTCTATGAGAGTGCATTCAAGTTTGCGCCGATTGGTATGGCCATGGTTTCCCTTGATGGGAAATTTCTTAAAGTAAATCAATCCCTGTGTGACCTTTTAGGTTTCACAGGGCCTGAACTTCTCAATACTGACTTCCAGACAATTACATTTGCCGAAGATCTTGAAACAGATCTTTCTTTTGTTAATAGAGCTCTCTCTGGAGAGATCAGTTCTTATTCAATGGATAAGCGCTACATCACAAGATCCAAAGAAATGGTCTGGGCGCATTTGAGTGTGTCGCTCATACGCGATGAAAAAAACGTCCCGCAGTTTTTTGTTTCTCAGATCATGGACATTACCGAAGTAAAGCATGCTCAACTGGCACTCTTGTATAACTCAAAGATGATTGCTTTAGGGGAAATGGCCGGCGGTCTTGCCCATGAAATTAATAACCCACTGACAATCATCGGCCTTAATGCTGCTTCGATTGAAGAACTCTTTAAAGATAAAGAAATTGATAGAAATCTCGCAAAATTGTTTCTTAAAAAGATCACTGATACAGTTAGCAGGATCAATGCAATTGTTGTGAGCCTTAGAAGACTCTCTTCAAGAAGTGAGAGCCTCTCATTTGAGAAGGCCTCTTTGAAAGTTATTGTGGATGATGCACTCACGATTTGTTTTGAAAAGTTCAAGGCCGAAGGTGTTGCACTCGAAACGAAAATCGTTGATGTTGAATTTGAGTGCCGTCCGGTAGAAATCTCTCAGGTCGTCGTGAATCTTCTGAATAACGCCTTTCATGCTGTGAAGAAGGCCCATGAGAAGAAAATTACTGTGAAGACCTACGCGAATGAGTCGACTGTTTTCATTGAAGTCTGTGATTCTGGTGCTGGTGTCCCTGAATTTCTGAAAAATAAAATTATGGAACCATTCTTCACAACCAAGGGCATAGGCGAGGGAACTGGTCTTGGTCTATCAATCTCTAAAAACATCATCAATTCTCATCACGGAAAATTTTATCTCGCTGATTCAGATGTCACAAAATTTGTAGTGGAATTACCAACAAAACAAATCTAAAGAACGAAGTCCTTACAAGGGTTCGGCGATGTATCGTCTTTTGAGAGAGTCTTATAGGATTTGCTGTAGACGTTTTGCAGGGATTTAGACACTTTCAAGGCGCGACTCCATGACTCCTGCTCAAACTTCGGAATTTCTTTCGTATAGTAATCCTGGTAGCGTGCGTATTCAGGGTTAGCAACTAAGATTTCTGCCTTCTTCACTTTCATCTTTTCGTAGTTACTTATGTTGTAATCAATCCAGGGCATCCCTTTATCATCTTTTGCATTTGCCTTCATTTCCTGGAATCTTTTAATTTCAGCATCGAAATCCGTCGAGAGGATTTCTTTCAACGTGTATTCCATGCAGTAATTTGTTTTGTAAGTACCGTTCTGGAAGTCCGAACAGACTTTTTCCTTTTGACTAAATTTTGGCAGATCCATAGCTACAAGGTCATTTCTGATCTTATTCTGATAATGGAAGTAATCTGTTAAATCTTGTCTGAATCGCGCGAAATCTGAACTCTTACCATTTAGAGCGCGTTCCATATCCTGAGAGAGAGCGATGATCTTGTTGAAATTCTCTTCGGCCTCTTCGCACTTGTTATTCATGACTTCTTTTTCAATGTAAGCCTTCAACTTGTCGTGCTTATCATCATACGAATACAAGAATGGAGTAATAAGTGAATATAGATCATCCTGGAGTTTCACACCAACGGCCGATGAAATCATCGGGAAAGCAGTTTCGTTTCTATTCACGAATGTTTCAAGGAAGACCTGCTCGAGGTTTTTTCCTTTTTTCATGTTGCTTGCAAAACGTTCCCCGAAAGATGAATAACCAAAATGTTTCGGACCAGAAGCTGTGATGACACAAGTTTTGTCATTTTTAAGCGCGAGTGAGCTACCAGCGTGACAGCTGCTGTCGATGATCCCGAGCTTCACGCCCTTTTCCGCAGCAAGATCTGAAAGTTTCTGAAGCTTATCCAGTGATACGATCGATGCACCTTTCAGGTTATTGAGATCAGTGGCCGAACCTCCACCTGTCGCAATCGAGTGAGTCTTTTCTTTACTCTGTTGAAGGGCGCCATGAGTAGATATGTAAAGGAGTAGCTGTTCACCAGGTTTAATCTGGCCTGAGGTGATCTTTGCTTCATAATCAGCGATAAGTAATTCGTAAGAGTTTTCCGTAAAATGAGTTGATCCACCGGCATATTTACCAAGTGTTTCTGAAAGAATCTTTTCAGTATTCGCGTGCCCACCGTTGAATGAGACTTCCATCTTCCAGTCTTTATTTTTGTCGAAATATTTCCCCAGGCGCTTTACTTCACCATCAAAGATAGTGGAATCACCTTTAGGTTCGCCACCGCCACCCATGACGACAATGTGCTTGGATTGAGCAAAAACAGAAGTCGAAAAAACGAGAAGAAGTATTAAAGAGAAGGGCATTTGATCTCCTTCACTTTTTTCATGTCAGTGTCTGCATTTCTGTTGAGAGGATCAGGAGTATCGTCTTTTACTTCCTGGATGGAAACGATCTGATCTTTATCGACGATCGCTTTCATCTGAACAAAATGATTGATGTAAGGAGAGAGTTTACTCTGAACGCTGATATGAACCGGGAGTTTCTTTTCCGATCTCGTTTTATCCGCAACCAAAACCAACATGTCTGTCTTATCGATACGAACTGAACCACGGAACTCATATTGAGAACACGTTTCGGCCTGGGCCTGAGTAGAAATGATCAAAGCTATGAGGAAAATTCTCATAGCTTTATGATCGGCTTTTTAAGGATGAAACTTGAGGGAAATCAGCTTATTTGGCAGTTAAAAGTTTTTCTGAAGAATCCAGTACGGCCTCCAGAATCTTGCCCATATATTCATAGTTTAGGCGCTCATCCACCACGTCACATTTAGAGTGGTAACAAGGATCCGCGTCGCCTCCGAAGAAGTTCTCCGAAATCACAACCGCAGGTATCTTAGCTCGCCAGAAAGAAGCGTGGTCCGAGCGACCCGTGCAAGTCTTCACCACGTGAAGATCAATCGCAAGATCTGAAATGGATTTCTTCACTTCGGCTGAGAGGAACTCAGAGAACTGACGTGGAACATTGAAGAGGAACGGCTTATCGCAATCAATCAGGTGGAAGCCACCATCGTTTTTCGCGTGATAACCCATCATCTCAAAATTGATGTTCCCAATGATGGCCTTCTTGTCAGTGATCGTAGCCACGTACGCATCAGAACCCACGAGACCTTTTTCTTCACGGTCAAAACCAAGAACGCGAACAGTGTAGCTGTAGTTGTTCTTAGCGAGTTCTTTCGCAACTGCGAGAACGCCGATTGTGCCCGTGCCGTTATCGTTAGCACCTTTATTTCCAACTGAATCAATGTGAGAAGAGAGGATCAGAACCTTTGACGGGTCTACTGATCCTTTCTTTTCAGCGATAAAATTTGTGCCTGAACCAAATGGGTGAAGGGCCACTTCGAAACCAAGTTTCTTGTACTCATCACTCAAGAGAGATCTTGAAACATCAAGATCCTTTTGAGAGCCACGATTGATACTCGCAAATGCAGCTAGCTTCTCTTTAAAGAAGGCCATATCCACTCTTGCTGATTTCTGAATGCCTTTGAATGATTTGTTCGCCACAGGTGTTTCAACCTGGACGTTCAGATAAGCTTCATAGTCTTCACGCCAGTCACGGTCACCGTGGGCGAATGCAGTTGAAGACAGGACAAGAGTTGCGAGTAGTAGTGTTTTCATCTTAGTGTGCGTAGGCCTGTTTAAGTTCGTTGTAGATACGCTCATTCATGTTTCCTGCACGTGAACACATAAGGTCTGTGATATCGAGCTGGTAATTGACGTAAGCTTGCGCTGATGAATCGAAGAACTCATGGTAGCAATCTGGAAGACCGATCACGTGACCGAACTCGTGACGGATTGTCCACTGAGACTCGTATTCTTCGATCGGCTGGTTTGAATCCATAACGATTTCGTTACCGCCAAGACCATTTACGTG
>JBEIQF010000103.1:0-10240 GCA_040376635.1 Halobacteriovoraceae bacterium | reverse complement strand
TGAAATGTTTCGCGAGATAAGTGGCAGATATTTTGCAACTCTTGCGCTCAAGTATCACACAAGGAGTGTCACAATGATTCGCAACATCGCGTTGTTTTGCCTATTGCTATTGCCTACGATGACGTACGCACAACTGGATTCTCAATTCACTTTCTCAGGTCAGAATGCTGAAGTCCTGAAAGCTGAAAAGAAAATCACAGTCGTGACGCCAGAGCAGGTTCAAGTTCCAGATACATGTTCACGTCAGGTTCCTAATGGGCAAGTACGTGTATGTCGTGATGAAACTCGCTACCGTCAGGAGTGTTCTTGGATTCCTTCATCTGAGCGCTGCTGGAACGATACAGACCGCGTTTGCCGTACTGTCACTCGTTACCGTCAGGAATGTTCAGGTTCTCCTTCTCGTGAAGTGTGTACAGACAGACCTTCACGTACAGTTTGTACAGAAAGACCTACACGCGAAGTTTGTAGAACAAGACCAGATGGTCAGCAGACTTGTACAACAGTTGGCGGTGGTCAGCACTGTACAGAAGTTGGCGGCGGAAGATCTTGCCACACAGTTCCTGGAGACAGAACTTGTCGTGATGTTCCTTACTCTGATCAGGATTGTGACAACGTAACTCGTCGTCGTTGTGAAACTGTTCCAGGAAGAAATGACTGTCGTCAGGTTCCATACTCTGAAGAAGTTTGTGGAATGGAAACTCAATACAGAACTGAAACTTATGCTTGTACTCGTACAGAGACAATCAATAGAACAACTGAGAAGACAATCAAGTCTGAAACAAACGTTCACATCATCACTAACGGTATCGTAGAAGAATTCCCGGTTGCGATCTCTGTTAAAGAGTCATCTGCTCAGTTCTCTGCTTTCGCTGTAGAAGCAAAACTTCTTAAAGAGCCAAAAGCATTCGTCGTTCTTCAGAAGAAAGAAGCAAAAATTGTTTCTAACACTGCTAAAGAAATCGTTCTTAAAAATACTGTGACTCTGGAAATCCTTTCTCAGGAAATGCTTCCAATGTCGTTCCCGGTTGCTATTGCTACAGCATCAATCGAAGAAGCAGCATCTAAGCTCACAATTGTGTTTGAAGGTGCTATCTCTGCTCAGGGCTCGGTTGATTTTGCGATCACTCACAAAGCTTTCCTAAGCAGCACGAAGACACTTGTTGAAATGAAAGCTGATTTCCCATCAGATAAGATTGAACTTGGAGTTGTTGATAATAAAGCAGCACTTAGTATCGATATTAAAGATGCAATCAAGAGAGAGCTTAAGAAGAAGAACATGAAGTTGAAATTCAATTTAACTTCAGCTCTAAATCTTCAGGGCGAAATCATGAACGCAGCTAAACCCCAGACTTCGAGACTTTATGAAGGAACATTCGTAGAGTTGAAGTGATACTCCCTTTTGGGTGCTCCCGGGTGGTTAGACCCGGGGGCATCTTTTCTCTCTAGTGAAATTCCTCATCCGTTTGGGCCAAAGGATCTGTCACCATCGGCGGGTCTTGAGAAAGTGAAAGAAACGTCCACGTATTGTTCTTCCAGATGACATTTGTTGTATGAATATTCCTGCGACCATCGCGGATGAAAAGCTTGAGCTTCGGAATATTTCCCACCCACTCAATATCAAATCGTCCGTAAGAGAGACCAAAGTACGTCGTTGGATATTTTCTTCCGAGATACCACCACGTTTTTCTGGGAGCCGTGTGAGTCATACCACTCGACATGAATTCAAGTTGTCCTGAATATTTAAAGATGGATGAGAAATGTTTATCACCTGTTAGGAAAAGAGGCGCTTTCACGTTGTATGTTTTAAGAAGACCCAATAAGCGATTCACTTCTTTCGGGTAGTGCCACCATTCTTCAGTGTAGGGAAGTGTGGGCGAGAAAACTGAGAGACCTGTGACAATCACATGAAGGTTTGCCGTAGAAGTCTTGAATTCATTTTCAAGCCATTCCCATTGAGTTTTTCCTAGCAAAGGATGTTCAGCTTCAAGATCTTTGAAGTAACGGTTGTCGAGCATGATGAATTTAATTTTCTGGTCGCCTTCACCAATATCCATGCTGTGATAAACGCCTTCATGAGTCCTGCGGGGAGAATCCACAGGCACCTCAAAGAAATCGAGGAAGAGTTTTTGTGATTCTTTTTTTACGGCCGCCGCTCCACCAGCATCATTAAAAGCATAATCATGGTCATCCCACGTTCCGATCATCGGAATTTGTTCTCTGAATTTTTGGAATTCGGGATTGGCGTTTAACTTCTTGTACGCTGATTCCACTGAATCCATTTTTCCCCAGTCAGCGTAGATGATATCTCCACCCCAAATCCAGAGATCTGGTTTCTGATCAACGATATCTTTCCAGAGAGGTTGAAGATCGTTTTGATTGTTGCATGATCCGAAAGCAACAGATCTCACTGATTTTAACTGCTGAACCCTTTCACTATTTGTGGCCGCAAGAATATTGAAAGAAAGTGACAAGAGCATCCATGCTAACACTGATCGCATATTTACCTCCGAAGTGAGGAACATACTTACACGGTTTTATTTGAAGCGAATGGGGTAAGGCAGTATGTTAATTGAGTATTAATACTGATTCTTCAATCCACTCTTTCCCGCTGAGTCTGAAGGTTCTCTTATGAATCTCGGCACCTGCTCTGTTGCGAATCATCATCGTGACAACCGGCACATCGTTTTCCCATTTGATGTCAACCTGTCCGTAATTGAGACCGAAAAAAGAAGTTTCATAGCGAAGACCAAGATACCACCAGGCAACTCTCGGAGTTCTGTGAGTCATGCCGGAAGAGAGAAATTCCAGATGATTTCTTTTACGGAAGATACTCGCAAAATGCATATCACCAGTGAGAAAGATGACTCCCGAATTTTGCTGCTTATCCATGATGTCGAGTAATCTGTCTCGCTCAGATGGATAGAAGGGCCATCCTTCACCACCGGGATGTTTAGGCGAAAGGATTGAAAGACCTGACATCACAAAAGTCACTCTTGCTTTGGAATCATTCACTTCATTTTCAAGCCACTTCCATTGGGCCTCACCAAGCATCTGTGCATTTGGTTCAAGCTTAAAAAAATATCTGTTATCCAAAAGGATGAATTTCACTTTCCCGAATGTATAACTGACAAACATTCCTTCGCGCGATCTACGGGGAGAGTTTGCTGGTTCTTCGAGGAAATCGAGGAAAAGTTTTTGTGATTCTTTTTTTCCTGCAAAAGTTCCATCTCCATCGTTGATGCCATAGTCATGATCATCCCAGATCGCAAGGTAGGGGACTTTTGATTTAAAATTTTGCCAGTCTTTGTTTTGATTTTGCTTCTGAAGAGCGACTTCAAGATTTGCTTTCACTTTATCTGCGTAAACAATATCTCCCCCCCACAGAAAAAGATCCGGGTTTTGCTTCAGCATTTCGTTCCACAATGGCTGTGGTTTATGTTGATTATTGCAGGAACCGAACACAAAGCGGTTCACTGTTTTGAGATTTGAGAGTTTCTCTGAATTTGTTGCGAATGCTGAAAATGAGATGAGCAAAAGTATTAAATATTTCATGAGATCCTCCGGAGTGAATCATCGTTCAAAATTCCGGAGAGAAAAGTGACAGAAGGCTAACTTTCCGAGTTAGAAAGTGTGCTTCCAAGAGAAGAGGCCATGACACAAAGAATAGCAAGCATCTGCAACAATGTAAGACTCTCGCTTAAGAACAATAACCCCATGAGAGCTGCACAAGCTGGTTCAAGACTCATGAGAACGCCGAAGGTTTGCTGAGGAAGACGCTTTAATGAATACATCTCAAGCGTGTAAGGAAGTGCACTTCCGAATAATGCCACCATGAGGGCCATAGGAAGGGCAGAAAGATTGAAAAGTTTGTCGCCATCGATAGCAATACCGAAGGGAAGAACTATGAGTGCCGCAAAAAACATTCCCATGCTTGATGCCACTCCGCCTTTGAGATTATTGCCCGCTTTCTTTCCGAAGATAATGTAGAGGGCCCAGAAAGCTCCTGCGAGTACTGCGAGAAGCATGCCGATCGGATCAAGTTGAGCTGGTGCTGAGGCAACAGGAAGGAGAAGATAAATGCCGAGACCTGCGAGAAGTGCCCACACGTAATCAATTTTTTTCTTCGACGAGAAAAGAGCTACGGCCAGTGGGCCGAGGAATTCGAGTGCCACTGCAATCCCGAGAGGAATTCTTTTGAGCGCAAAATAGAAACTGAAATTCATAAGGCCAAGAGAAGCGCCGTAAAGAATGAGGCTCTTGATCATTGGTCTTGTGAATTTAACTTTCCAGGGTCTGAATGCTGCGAGCATCATGAGGCTTGCGAAGATAAGTCTTAAAGTGGAAGTGCCAGCGGTGCCAAGGAGAGGGAAAAGTTGTTTTGCCTGCGAGGCCCCGAACTGAATCGAGGCCATGGCAAGAATAAGAACAAGAATTGATTTAAACAGATTAGGCTCCGCCCTCAGAGCGAGATTTCTCGTGATACGTGAAAGCAGCTTTCAGGTATTCACGGTTCATGCGAGCGATGTGCTCGATAGAAATGCCTTTTGGACAAGTAGCTTCACATTCAGCGTGAGTCGTACAGTTACCGAAACCGAGTGAATCGTGTTCGTGAACCATTTTAAGAGCGCGCTGAGGAGCTTCAGGCTGACCTTGTGGAAGAAGTGCGAGTTGAGAGATTTTTGCTCCCATGAAAAGCATTCCTGAACCGTTCGGACAAGAAGCAACACAAGCACCACAACCGATACATGCAGCTGCGTCCATCGCTTCATCAGCAACTGGCTTAGGAATAAGGATTGCGTTCGCATCCTGTGCGTTACCAGTGTTAGCTGTGATGTAACCACCCTTGATCATCACTTTATCAATCGCAGAACGATCTACTGCAAGATCTTTCACGATAGGGAAAGCAGATGCACGGAATGGTTCAACAACGATTGTGTCGCCATTCTTATAGAGTCTCATGTGAACCTGACAAGTTGTCGTGTTCTTGTAACCACCGTGAGCTTTACCGTCGATCATCATCGAACACATACCGCAAATACCTTCGCGGCAGTCGTGATCGAAAGCGATCGGATCTTCACCTTTACGAACGAGTTGCTCGTTAAGAACGTCGATCATTTCAAGAAAAGACATATCAGGACTAACGTGATCAACACGGTAATCAACTAGTTTACCTTCAGCATTCTGGCCTTTCTGGCGCCAGATCTTAAGGTTAAGTGTCATTGTATTTTCAGAGCTCATTCGTCTCTCCTTATTTGTATGAACGTGTAGCGAGTTGAACATACTCAAACTTCAATTCTTCTTTGTGACGAATCGGGCTTGAGTTAGCACCTGTGTATTCCCACACAGCTGCGTGAGCGAAATTGGCATCGTCACGAAGAGCTTCACCATCTGGTGTCTGGTATTCCTCACGGAAGTGACCACCACAAGATTCTTTACGCTCAAGCGCATCGAGGGCCATTAGTTCGCCGAGTTCAAGGAAGTCAGCTACGCGTGTTGCTTTGTGAAGTTCTAGGTTGAAGCTACCAGTGTCACCTGGAACGTTGACGTCTTTCCAGAATTCTTCACGGAGTTTTCTGATTCCGTCGATCGCTTCTTTAAGACCTTTCTCGTTACGTGCCATTCCCACTTTCTCCCACATAATGTGGCCAAGAGCTTTATGGAAATCATCAACTGTACGCTTACCTTTAATGCCAAGAAGTTTTGATGTCTGAAGCATCACTGCCTGTTCGGCGTCTTTGAATGCTGGATCATCTATAGTTACTTTCTCTAGTGGAGTTGAGGCAAGGTAGTTTGAAACTGTGTTCGGAGCAACGAAGTAACCATCAGCAAGACCTTGCATGAGTGCAGAAGCACCAAGACGGTTTGCACCGTGGTCTGAGAAGTTCGCTTCACCAAGAACGTGAAGACCCTGAACTGTTGATTGAAGATTATAGTCAACCCATAGACCACCCATTGTGTAGTGAACAGCAGGGTAAATCATCATCGGAGTCTTATAAGGATCATCACCAGTAATTCTTTCGTACATTTCAAAAAGGTTACCGTATTTGCCTGCGATCGTTTCGCGGCCATCACGTTTGATAGCATCACGGAAATCAAGGTAAACCGCCTGACCAGTAGGGCCTACGCCTTTACCTTCATCGTAACGGTACTTAGCTTGTCTTGAAGAAACGTCACGTGGAGCAAGGTTACCGAATGAAGGGTAAACTCGCTCTAGGTAGTAATCGCGCTCTTCATCAGGAATTTGTTCTGGTTTACGTTTATCACCAACAGCTTTTGGAACCCAGACTCGGCCATCGTTACGAAGTGATTCAGACATAAGAGTGAGCTTAGACTGATAATCTCCGTGAACAGGAATACAAGTAGGGTGAATCTGTGTGAAACATGGGTTAGCGAAAGCAGCACCACGCTTATAGCATCTCCACGCTGCAGAAGCGTTTGATGTCATAGCATTTGTAGAAAGGAAGTAAACGTTTCCGTAACCGCCAGTACAAAGAAGAACTGCATCAGCTGCATATCTTTCAAGCTCACCAGTGATGAGGTTACGAACGATAATACCGCGAGCTTTACCATTGATCGTTACAAGGTCCATCATCTCACGACGATTGAAGAATTTAATCTTACCCTTCGCAACCATCTTCATCATGCCCGAGTAAGCGCCCAGAAGAAGCTGCTGACCTGTTTGTCCGCGAGCGTAGAATGTACGAGATACCTGAGCTCCACCGAATGAACGGTTATCTAAGTAACCACCGTACTCACGAGCGAATGGAACACCCTGAGCTACCATCTGATCGATGATGTTTGTCGACACTTGAGCAAGACGATAAACGTTTGCTTCACGTGCGCGGTAATCTCCACCTTTAACTGTATCGTAGAAAAGACGCTTGATAGAGTCACCATCGTTTGGATAGTTCTTAGCAGCGTTGATACCACCTTGTGCAGCGATCGAGTGAGCGCGGCGAGGTGAATCCTGGATACAGAATGAAAGAACGTTGTAACCAAGTTCAGCAAGAGTTGCAGCAGCAGAACCACCAGCAAGACCAGTACCGACAACGATGACTGTGAACTTACGCTTGTTAGCAGGGTTCACAAGTTTCATATCAAATTTATGTTTTTCCCATTTGTCTTTTAAGTCGCCAGCAGGGATTTTTGGATCAAGATTAATGGCCATGTTACACTCCCTTCATGTGGCAGTAGATCGCAAGAAGAGCAAAGCCCCCTGCAATTGAAACTGCGTATAGATAACCAAGACGTTTAACATTCTTGAAATATTTTCCGTGGTTCCAGCCCATTGATTGGAAAGCAGAAGCAAAACCGTGAGCAGTGTGAAGACCTGCACATGCCATTGCAAAAACGTACCAAACAACAGCACCGATACTTGAGAAATATTCAATCGTCGTTTTTGTGAGATCTCTCATCACAACACCGTCGACTGTTGTTTCGTAGTATGTTCCGAATTTAAGATTCTTCAGGTGAAGAATGATGAACACAAGAAGGACTAAACCAGTCCAAGGCATGGTCTGAGACATGAACGTTGTTCCACGACCTGTCTTTGTTTTGACCTGGTACTTACCGCGTGACTTCATGTTTTCAAGATTGAGCTTGAGTGCAAGTCCAAGATGAAGAGCGAAGATCAACGTCAGCACACCTTCGATCACGTAAAGCAAACCACCAAGAGCGGCCAGCTTGTGAGCATAAAGGTTAAAAGCATCTGAGCTAACCAAAAGTAGAAGGTTTCCTGTGAGATGGCTCACGAGAAATCCGCAAAGAAGTAGGCCAGTGATGGCAACTAATTGCTTTCTACCAATGGAAGATCGGAAGTAATGATTAACATAAGTTGTCACCATACGAATGAACTCCCTTTCGAAGTAAAATATTAGGATATAAGTCTATAGATTTTCGTTCTAACTCTATCAAATTTGCACAACTTGTCAGGTTAGAAATCGTTTATTTTTAGAGGAGAACAAAGACATTTTTTGACGTATTTCGAGGACGTTAACGCACGTGGTCTGTTATTTGTTTTTTACCACTCCATACATCAAAAGAGCTCGTCGACGATTGTTCTCGTAGCTCACTATCGGAGAATAATAATCCGGGGCCTTCGCCTCATCCGGCTGATGAATGTCTTTGGCACTCAAATGAGCAATTTCAGGGACCCATTGGCGGATAAAATCGCCTTGTTCATCAAATTTTTTACTTTGGGAATAAGGATTGAAAATCCGGAAGTACGGTTGAGCATCGCATCCGGTACTGGATGACCACTGCCATCCACCATTGTTGGCCGCGAGATCGTAATCAAGAAGCTTATGAGCGAAGTACATTTCGCCTTTTTTCCAGTCCACAAGAAGTGTTTTACACAGAAAAGAGGCCACAACCATACGAAGCCTGTTATGCATCATTCCGGTCGCATTCAGGCATCTCATCGCTGCATCGACAAGCGGAAACCCAGTTCGGCCATCACACCAGGCCTCAAAATCTTCCTTTGAACCGAGCCATTTAATTTTTCCGTACTCAGGTTTGAAAGGACCTTTCTCCACTTCAGGAAAGGCATCAAGAATCATCTGATAAAAATCACGCCAGATAATTTCTGAAACCCATGTTTTACCACCCTCCGTTTTTTTGACTGTTCCCATTCTCAGCATGTCACGGACAGAAAGATTTCCATGACGGATGTAAACGGAAAGCAGGGAAGTCCCTTCAATCGAAGGAATGTCACGGGCAGTTTTATAGTCATCAATGATGGATTCAAATTGGTTGAGACGTTTTAACGCCTCTTTTGTTCCACCAGTGAGCATCGGAAGAGTCTCAATGAACCCAATTTTTTTATACCAGTCAGTGGCGAGAATGTTTTCAGGGTTCTTGAACTTACGAAGGTTTTTCAGGTTACATTCGTAATTCGAGATGATTTTTCCCTGAGACTCAAATTTCTCAAGCCACTTGTTTTTATACGGAGTGAAGACTTTGTAGATCGTTCCTGATCCTGTCAGGATTTCTTCTTTTTCAAAAAAGACTGAATCCTTGAACTGATGGAATGAAATATTCATCGAAGCAAGTTTCTTTGAAACCTTGCTGTCGCGATCTTTGGCATAGGGCTCGTAATCTCGGTTGGCAAAAACTTTTTTCACTTTAAGTTCATGAGCGAGTTTTGGGATTTCCTCTTCAGGATTTCCATATTTCACGATGAGTGAAGAGCCTTTCTTCTGAAGTTCTGTTTCGATTTCCTGAAGTGACTGATAAATGAAAGTCAGCCTGCGATCTTCTTTGTCTTTCAATTTATCGAGAATGTGAGGATCAAAAACGAAGACAACTGTTGTCTCACCTTCATCAAGGGCACTTGATAGGGCAGCATGGTCATGTAATCGTAAATCTCTTCTGATCCAACACAGGTTTGACATAGCAAGATTGTCCCAAAAAAAAAGGCCCCTAGATAGGGGCCTTGATTGATTGTCTTAGTTTTGTATGGAAATTATTTGCCTAATTTAATCGTTTTCACAAACTGATTAGCAGATGGGACAGCATCCGGATCAATGTCACCCTGGATAACAAGAATTTCCTTAGGGTTATTCTTATTACGCAGGTAAGAGAGCATCACTTCACCTTTGGCATCAATCGTCTGAACGATTGTGATAGCGTCAGGATCACTTGCGCCGATTCCCATAACTTCCTGCTGACGGCCGTACTTGTATGAGAATTCATCGTGAGTTTGTTTCAATCGACCAAGGTCAACATCTTTACGAGCACGTTTCGCACCAACGAGAACTCGCGATTTCAGGAGGGCCTGAAGTTCTGGAGCTTTGTGGGCACCATATTCTCCAACAACCATCGCACCCATCGCAAAGGCCTTACCAACTTCACGGTTCTTCGAAGTAGAGTAACCGTAACTGATTCCGTACATCGGTCCTGTTTCAGAATGGTCTTTCGCCATTGCAACAAGTCCGTCACCGAAAACGTCGTTGTTATACTTTTCGAAATCTTCAAGAGCAGCTTTTCTGATCACTTCAGGATCTGAAGAACCACCGATCTTACGGAGAACAGCGTTCGAAGCATTGTGCGAAGTCATCTCCGCAAACATTTCGACGATTTCATCTTCAGACTTCTCAGCGTGTTTCGAAGCAAGACCTCGCCACGTGATATCATCTGAATACCATGTCTTCATTTTGAAATCGAAAAGTTCTTTGTTGTCATAACTCGCTTTACCGTAGAGAAGCTTGAAGTCATCATCTACATAACCAACTTCCACTCG
>JBEIQF010000094.1:0-10590 GCA_040376635.1 Halobacteriovoraceae bacterium | reverse complement strand
TTAAGGATACACCCTCATTGTGAATTTTCTTAATTTCGTTTGCAACGAGCTCGGCTTCCGCCTTGTCATCACGGCATTCAACAATTCTGATCTCATCGCCTTCATCATTATCAGTCCACATGTTCTTACCCTTACGGGCAACGTTGCGGGCGATAACTTCAGAAGCGGCTTCAATAATTTTTTTAGAAGAACGGTAATTCTGTTCAAGCTTGATGAGTTTTGCCTCTGGGAAAACATTCTCGTAATCAAGGATGTTTCTGATATCAGCTCCACGCCACGAATAAATCGACTGATCTTCGTCTCCCACCACGCAGAGATTTCTGTGATGAGAACTCAATTGAAGGATCAAATCAAACTGAGCACGGTTCGTATCCTGATACTCATCCACCAAAACATATCTGAATTTCTGCTGATACTTTTGAAGAACTTCCGGGAATGATTTGAAGAGATTTAATACTCCAGTGATCAATCCACCGAAATCGACAGCATTACTTCTATGAAGTTCTGCTTCGTACTCGATAAAAATGTCAAAGAGTCTTCTGTCTTCAGCGTATTTTTCAACATCTTCATTTCTAGTGAGTCCAACGTAGTAACCAAGGTTTTTTAGGCCATCGATGAAAGCTGCCACCGTATAAGGCGAAAGTTCTTTCTGGTTAATCCCACGTTTATTCAGAATTGCTTTGATAATAGATTGTTGTTCACCATCATCGTAGATGGTGAAGTTTTTACTTAAGCCAAGGTAAGTGGCTTCCATACGTAACACTTTTGCACAAAATGCGTGGAAAGTGGTTACGTTTAAAGCACCAACATTCAGCTGGGTATTTGATGCCAATCTTTCGCGCATTTCACGAGCGGCCTTGTTTGAGAAGGTCACTGCAAGAACTGAGAAAGGACTTACTCTTTTTTCCTCAAGAAGATACTGGATACGAGCAACAAGCGTTCTGGTTTTACCAGAACCTGCGCCAGCGAGAATCATCACCGGACCATCGGTGTGGAGAACTGCTTCTCTTTGTGATTCGTTGAGGAAATCTAAATTCATTATTCTACCGTTACAGACTTAGCGAGGTTTCTTGGTTTATCAATGTCAGTCCCTTTGAGCTTAGCAATGTGATAAGCGAGGAACTGCAAGGCCACGTTTACATAAAGTGGACTTAAATTTGGAAGGCCTTCGAAATCAAGTCCGATGTAAGCATCAGAGAGATGCTCAATTTCTGGATTGTTTCTTGGTCCTACTACAACCATGATTCCACGACGTGCTTTAACTTCTTCTACGTTTGATACTGTCTTCTCAAGAAGTTCAGGGCCAACGATAGCAATGTTCACGATGTTTTCATCAATGAGTGCAATCGGACCGTGTTTCAATTCACCAGCGGCATAACCTTCAGCGTGAACGTAAGCAATCTCCTTGAGCTTCAATGCACCTTCAAAAGCGATCGGGAAATATTTCCCACGGCCAGTGAAGATGAATCCTTTCTTCGTATAAATTTTCTCAGCAACATCTTTGATCACATCAGCTTGAGCACAAAGTTCAGCGATACGATTTGAAAGAAGCTGGATTTCAGAGAAAAGTTTTGGATCGTCTAGTGTCCCTTCCATTGCCCGGCTCATAAGAAAACCTGTGAGCGCCTGAAGTGTGAAAGCTTTTGTTGATGCCACACCGATTTCAACACCCGCGTGAATAAGGAAGTTCTTATCAGCGTTACGGAAAAGAGTTGAACCTTCAACGTTCACGATTGAGTAAGTTGGAATTCCTTTTTCCTTACATAGTTCCTGGCAAGCGAGAGTATCTGCTGTTTCACCAGACTGAGAAATGAAAAGTCCTACTTCGCCCTTGTTGAGGATAGGATTTTTATATCTGAACTCTGATGCGATATCGACAGATGCGCGCTGACGATTGATTTGTTCGAAGTAATTCTTGATTACTAGACCTGCGTGCCATGCAGTTCCGCAAGCAGTGAGGTGCCAGCCTTCAGTTTTGAAACCTTTTAATTCATCCAGAACCTTACGGCCTTCATTTTTGATATAGAATGCAGCAAGTTTATCAATGAGTGCAGGCTGTTCATGGATCTCTTTAAGCATGTAGTGCTCATAAGGACCTTTCGTTGTTGCATCCATCGACATTGAATTGCCCTGGAACTTATATCGGCTTGAAGTCGAGAGATCGAGTTCATAAAAATTGAATGTGACGTCAGTTGCCGTCACGATTCCTTCACAGATAACAGCATCCTGAGGGAAATAAATTCTTGGAGCAAAACCAACGAGAGCGAATGGATCGGAAGAAACAAATGCTTCGCGTGTATCCTTATTTTCACCTACAACAAGTGGAGCAGAACGTTTCACAGAGAAAAGTTTGTCAGTGGCTTTTTCGATAATAACGAATGCAGAGTTACCAGTGATTGTCTGGAAAGCTTTCGAGATCGCCTCGAGAGTTTTAAGACCCTGTTTGTGAAATTTAGTCAGAAGAACAAGGAAGACTTCAGAGTCAGTCTGAGATTTGAATACAAATCCTTCTGCCTGAAGTTCTTTCTTTAACGAACCAGCGTTTTCAATAATCCCGTTGTGAACAACAGCGAAAATTTCATTTCCATGAGGGTGAGCATTGTCAGTGGTTACGGCCCCGTGAGTTGCCCAACGAGTGTGACCAATACCAGTATTTGAAAATGGTTTTTGAACATTGATAAGTTCTTTAAGATTATCGAGCTTACCTTCCTTCTTCAGGATCTGAAGCTCGTTATTTATCTTGAGACAAATACCGGCAGAATCATAACCACGATACTCAAGTCGCGACAATCCTTCGATGATTGGGCCAACTGAATTATTAGGGCCAGAATAGCCAACGATTCCGCACATAGAAATCTCCAAAAATAAGAGTGAAACTTAAGGGCTCCAATCTATCATTTTGCGAGAGGTCTAGCTAGGTTTACGCAAGGCTCCCTAGGACTTTTTCGTTTTTAGAAATCTCTTAGCAGCGCCTTCTTTTGTCACCTGTTGAGCACGTGAGATTGCAAACGCCCCAGATGGTACATCTTTCGTGATAGTTGACCCAGCCGCTACGAATGCGTCATCCCCGACTGAAACAGGTGCCACCATCTGACAGTCCGAACCGATGAACGTATTCTTACCGATTTTGGTCTTATGTTTGTTAACTCCATCATAGTTACAAGAGATGAAGCCGCAGCCGATATTTGAATTCTCACCGATTTCAGCATCACCGACATAACTTAAGTGGGAAACCTTCACGCCTTTGGCGAGTTTAGATTTTTTCACTTCAACAAAGTTACCAATTTTTGATTCGGTACCAATATCTGCCCCTGGACGAAGTCTCGCCATTGGCCCGATCGTTACGTCCTCATGTACCAGAGCTTCTTCAACATAACTATGAGCAAGGATTTCTGAATCATTCTTGATAACACTGTTTTTAATAAATGCGCCTGACTCAACAACTACCCTTTCACCAATTTGTGTTTTGCCCAGAAGAGTTACATTCGGGTAAATAACTGAACCGAGACCAATAGTAACATCTTCATCAATATGCACAGTGTTTGGGTTCAGGAATTCAACTCCATCGATCATCATCTGTTTTACTTTGCGCTGACGAAGAAGAGTTGTTACTTCTGAAAGTTGTTCCATTGTATTAATGCCAAGGAAAGGAACTTCAGAGGGGAATTTCACAGCTTTCACTTCAAAATGATCCTGGAAAAGATCAGTCAGATAGAATTCACCCGATTTATTATTGTTGCTGATTGAACCTAGAATTTCTTTAACGTGTTTTGTTTTGAGAATATAGAAACCGGAATTTACCTCAGTAATTTCTCTTTCTTTTGGAGAAGCATCTTTTTCTTCTACAATGTGAAAACCGTGATTTCCATGCACAATTCTTCCATATCCTTTTGGATCGTGAGCTTCAAAAGTAGCAGCGACTCCCAAAAGGCCAGGGGCTGATTTCAATGCTTCAAAAAGGATTTTGAATTCTGTTGCGCGAATCATAGGAGTATCTGCGCAAGCAACCATCGTGTATTCGTAATTCCAAAAATGAGGAAGATCATTAAAGCATGCTTTAAGAGCGTCAGCAGTACCCTTCTGCTCTCTCTGCCACGCTGTCTTGAGTTGAGCTTTAGCAGGGTGATTATCAAGCCATGCTTCGAGGAGTTCTTTCTTGTGACCAACCACTAGCCCAATCTCTGCTTTCAGAGACGTTTCATGAGCAAAATTGAGAGATGCATCTACAACATAATCCAATAAGCATTTTCCAGCAGTCTTCGCCAGTGCTTTTGGAGTATCAATCTTCATGCGAGTGCCCTTTCCGGCAGCAAGAATAACCAGACCAATAGTGTCGCTCATATAACCAAACCTTTTTATCTAATATTTTAAGCTGTTGAAACTCATCATAATTAAACTAAAACACCCCTAAAAACCTAGCAAAAGAAACGAGTATTGAGAGTGAAAAATTCTTATTTTTTCTTCATTTTACATCAAATTCCTTTAAAGCGTCCCGCTAAATATCCCGAACTAGGTTTTGTACATGTTCACGGAAGAGACATACGCTAGAGGAGTATAAGTATGGTTACGAATTATGAGGGCGAAGCGATTGAATTCAAGGAAACTCTCCCTCTCCTGCCAGTTCGAGATCTTGTAGTTTATCCATTTATGATTCTGCCGCTATTTGTGGGCCGCGAGACTTCTATTAAAGCAGTCGAAGAGGCACTCAATAACACAGACAGACTGATTCTCCTCTCGTCACAAAAAGACATCACTGCTGAATCACCTACTCCATCTGAAATTTATGAGATGGGTACTGTTGCAATGATTATGAGAATGAGAAAGCTTCCAGACGGAAGAATCAAAATTTTGATTCAAGGTCTTGCGAAAGCTCGTATCAAGGAATTCGTTTCTACTGAACCTTATTACCAGGTGAAAGTAGAAAAAGTTGAAGTTCAGCAGGTAACTGCTTCTCCATCAACTGTTGAAGCTCTTGCACGAACAGTGAAAGAAAATCTTGAGAAAGTAATTTCTCTAGGAAAAGTTCTTTCTCCAGACATCCTCATGGTTCTTGAAGACATTCAGGATCCGGGTCGTCTTGCTGATCTTGTTGCTTCAAATCTAAACCTGAAAGTAACTGATGCACAAAAAGTTTTAGAGATTCTTGATCCGGTTGAAAGACTTGGTCATATCAATCAAGTGCTAGTGAAAGAACTTGAAGTTCTTGGCCAGCAGGCAAAACTTAAAGCACATAATAAAGATGATCTTGCGAAAGGACAGAAGGAATTCTTCCTACGCGAGCAAATCAAGGCAATGAAGCAGGAACTTAATGACGATTCATCAGATAAAAATGATGAGTTTGCAGAAATCCGCGAAAAGCTAGTTGCTAAGAATCTTCCAGCTGAAGCTGAGAAAGAAGCGATGAAACAACTTGGCCGACTTGAAAGAATGCACCCTGATTCTTCTGAAGCAAGTATTCTTCGCTCCTACCTTGAATGGGTTGTTGACCTTCCATGGTCAGAAGAATCGAAAGAAGTTACAGATCTTCAGTTCGCTAAAGATGTACTTGATGAAGATCACTTTGATCTTGAGAAAGTTAAAGAGCGTATTCTTGAATATCTTGCAGTACGTACTCTTAAAGGTGCCAAGGCTAAAGGTCCGATCCTTTGCTTCTCTGGTCCTCCAGGTGTTGGTAAAACTTCCCTTGGCAAATCAATCGCAAAAGCTACTGGTCGTGAATTCGTAAGAATTGCACTCGGTGGTGTTAAAGATGAATCAGAAATCCGTGGTCACCGTCGTACATACGTAGGTGCAATGCCAGGCCGATTCATCCAGGCCATGAAACAGTGTAAGACAACAAATCCAATTATCCTTCTCGATGAGATTGATAAGCTTGGTTCAGATTTCAAAGGTGATCCTTCTTCGGCACTTCTTGAAGTTCTTGATCCTGAGCAGAACTTTACGTTCAGAGATAACTACCTGAACATGAACTACGATCTTTCAAAGATCATGTTCATTGCTACGGCTAACATGCTTGATCAGATCCCGGGTCCACTTCGTGACCGTATGGAAATCATCAATCTTGCTGGTTACTCGCAGGAAGAGAAAGTACAAATTTCTAAAAAATACCTCATTCCAAAACAAATGGATGAGCATGGAATCACTGACGAACACATTGAATTCCATGACGAAGGTGTAGAGTTTGTCATCGCTGGTTACACTCGTGAAGCTGGTCTTCGTAACCTTGAAAGACAAGTTGGAGCTCTTTGCAGAAAAGTGGCTAAGAAAATCGCTTCTGGTCACGGCGCTAAGACTCACATTCTTTCAGCTACGGTTGAAGAGCTTCTTGGACCAGCAGTTTACTCAAGAGAAGATTCTAATGAGTACGACGAAGTTGGTGTAGCGACAGGTCTTGCGTGGACTGCTGGTGGCGGTGAAATCCTCCACATCGAAGCCACTAAGATGAAAGGTCGTGGTATCACTCTTACTGGTCAGCTTGGCGACGTGATGAAAGAGTCTGCTCACGCAGCACTTGGTTTCATCAGAAGTCATGCAGCTGAACTTGGTATTGATGATAAATTCTTTGAAGAGAACGAAATCCATATTCACTTACCAGCTGGTGCAATTCCTAAAGATGGTCCGTCTGCAGGTATCACACTCGCAACAGTGATCACATCTCTACTGACGAATTCATACATCAGTAAAGACATCGCAATGACTGGTGAGATCACACTTACAGGTAAAGTACTTCCTGTCGGTGGTATTAAAGAAAAGGCTCTTGCTGCAATGAGAGCGGGAATTGAAACAGTCATCATCCCTTGGAAAAACCAGAAGGATGTACTTGAGATCCCAGCTCACTACCGCAAGAAGATCAATTTCATTCCTGTGAAAAACATCCAGGAAGTTCTAGAGATCGCTTTAGTAGACTGGAACCGTCAACTTGACCTTGACCAAGGCAAGCGTAAAGACGAAGTGAAAAAGCCACTACCGAAAAGAACAGACATCGCAGCTTAAAAATAAGGGCTCCTTAGGGAGCCCTTTTTCTTTCCTTCCCCGCCAAATTTGATATCCTGAATTCATGAATTCCAGAACAGAAATGAAAGTAGTAATCGTAGACGACTCCGATTTTTCCCGAAGTATCATCCGCAAAATGCTGACTGAAGAAGGTGTAGAAATCGTAGGTGAGGCCAATAGTGCCGAAGCTGCGCTTTTAGTTATCAAAGAAAAGAAACCCAACATTGTCATTACAGATATCGTTATGCCGGAGATCAGCGGAATTGAACTCACGGAAAAGATCAATCAGAACTTCAATGATGTTGCAGTTATTGTCATCTCTTCATTGTCACAGGAACATGTTGTTCTTGAGGCCATCGGAGCTGGTGCCAGTGACTTTATTGCCAAGCCCATCCAGAAGCAGCAACTAATCGATTCATTGGAGAAAATCATCGCTAACAATTAGCGACCTGGAGAAACATGGAAGTTTTAAAGCCACTTGAGCTTGCAAGAATTGCAGAAATCAAAATCCTTCAGAACGTAAGACTGATTCACAGACTTGATCTGAATCCAGTTTATTCGAAAGACAATCTTAGAGTTCAGTTTGATATCACCGGAGAAATCAAGGGAAGCATCACTTGTTACCTTTGTATTGATGGTCATGAACTCTCACACGCTGACAGAAATTATCTTTTCCCGTTGTTTGTTGAATCGATGAACATTCTTATTGGCCGTCAGATTACTCTTGATGATGACTTAAGCCATTTCAAGATCAACCTTTCGTCTCCAAAGCTGAGTATGATCGCTAAAGAGATCAATACTTCTCTCAGATCTATGACTCAAAAATATGAGCTAGAACTTGAAGAAACGTCGTATGCTGTTTTAACTGAATATAACCTAGAAGCTATGAACTAAGGATCATATGAGAGCGGCATTAAAAATCTTTGGAATACTCGTTGGTTTTTTTCTTTTTCTTTCGATCACAGTGAAAAACAAACCGATCTTCAACTATGTTTATGACGTGACTTCACCAGCGACAAAATACGCTCAAAGTGCCACAGAGAATTTCTTTGACCGCTCTGTTAATAGTACTGAGAAGTATTCTAAGAAGCTCTTTGATAACTCTGTACCAAGAGTTAAAGATTCTGTGGATTCAAAACTTTCATCTACTCTCAAGCGTGCAGCAGCTACAGGTGCTGAACCAGAAGAGAAGATTTTAGAGAGTGAAAAGAAAGAGCTCGATCAACTTATCAAAAATCACTAAACAAAAAAAAGGCTCCTTCAAGGAGCCTTTTTTATTTTCTACTGAACACTACTGCCTTTCTTAGTATTTTTACTCTTCACTGCCGGCATGTTTGCCTTAGGATTACTTCGTAAAGTCTGCTCTTTCATCCAGGGACACTCTGTTTGAGTTTCAGCCGCGAACGATACAGATACGATACAAAAACAAACTGCGAAAATAAGTGCTTTCATGAAATCCCCCTCAGGATAATTTGTATTACACATTACTATCCAAGATAGATGCCAGTTTTGAGGGTGCTAAATGATTGGATTTTGGACGATAGACTGTAAAGAATACGGACACTGTCAAAAGAGTGAACAAACGGGAGGTTTTAAGGCCTCCCGTCGATTGAAATGATTATTGAGCTGATGATCCAGAACGAGTGCGTGGCTTCGGTTTAACAGAAGACAGATTCGCCTTAGGATTGTTTCTCTCAGTAGCTTCTCTCATCATAGGACAGTCTGTGGTTGTCTCTACTGCGAAAGCGAAGCTAGAAAGAAATGATGATACTAAAAGGAACATAAAAAAGTGTTTCATATACTACCCCCGTAGAATTGATTCTTCACAAGATATAGAAGCAATCAGTGTGCCAATTGATTAGGGGGTTAAGTAGTTGAATGCTGATCTTTGAGTGTTAAAACTTCATACGGCCTCTTAAAAGTGTCTAAATTTTAGTCAATTTTGTGAGGGAGAATGGAATTTCTGGCAAAAAAAAAAGGCAGTAACACCCGAAGATGTTACTGCCTGGTAGATTTGAAGATTACTGTTTAGTAGCAGTTGCTTTACCGCTCTTGCCTGAAGCAGGCGCTGAACGGCTTGTATCGGCCTTAGCACCTTCAATGTTGTTCTGCTCTAGACATTGCTTGTGGCAAGGTCCGCAGCCAAGGATCTCAGGCTTATTACAAGGATCTGGATCACTGTTGTGATCTTTCTGACCCAGCTTTACAGAGTTACTGGCAGCGAAAGAAACAGAGGCAAGACACAGAAGCGAAATCGCGAGATATTTTTTCATAAGAAACTCCTTACATGTTTAAGTTCACGCCAGCAGGCTTCACGATAGTTAAAAGGTTTTGGAAAGCCTGAGTTACCTGAAGAGCCATTTTGTGACCTGCAGATGATTCTACTTTTTTAATCTCACCGTAGTTGTCATAAGCTACGTTGATCTTACCAACCTTCTCCATTTCGATTTCAACCGGCTTTCCTAGAGCATTATACTTGAAAGCCAGAACGCGACGTGAAGAAGCTGACTCTTGATCAACCATTTTAGAGATTTTGCCTTTGCTATCGTAGATCAGGAATACTGTTTTACCCTGATTGTTTGCAGCTTTAACAAGGTTCCCTTTAGGGTCATATTCAAAACTAGTAGTACCTTCGTTATTAACAACCTTCTTGATTTTATTGATTTTGTCATCGTATTCGATGTTCACAAAATCACCTTTCGTAGAAGATTTCTTAGTAAGAAGACCGTTGTTGTTATACTCAAAATTCGTTACATGGTTACCACGAGCAATTTTGATTGGAAGAGAGTGGTCACCAAAAATTGTGTCTGTTTTAATGCCATTAATTTCTGTCAAAATTCTATAAGTGTAACGAGAACCATCAGCAGTTGTCTTGATTTCATACTCGTAACGGTTAGCTACCGGCTTACCATCGAAGCCTGGCTTAGTAACAACTGTCCAATAGTGATCATCAGGATTCTTAGGATTAGAACCGTACTGGTATTTAGTATTCTCACCATTACGATCCACAACTTCAGTTACAAAGAAAGTTTTAGGATCATAGCCGATTTTAAGTTTTGTCTTATCAGCATAGCTGATTGAAGCAAGGTTGTGAGATTTGTCATAACCATACTCATAAACGTTATCGCCAACGTCTTTTGAATAAGTAAGATCAGTGTCCTGGTATTTATAAAGAGATTTCTTATCACCAGCTGACCAGATTTCTTTAACCATTCCATCCGGGTACCAAGCAAAGAAGATTTGCTTAGCTTGAGAATCTTTAATTGAATCAAGCTTACCGTCTTTATAAGTGAAACCCACAAAGTAGCCTGACTTATCAGAGATTTTTACAAGCTGACCTTCGTTATTGAAGAAATCTTGTTTCCCATCAGAGTGAGAACGACGGAAGCCTTCTTTTGTAACAGAAAGTTCCTGAGGTCCACGATCATTTGAGAAAAGTGTTGAACCTGGAGCTACACTCGCCTGAACACCAAAGTTCACTGCGTATGTGTGGCGAAGCTCAGCATTATTAGCAAGCTTTTGAATCAGATCATTAGCAGCTTTCTCAGAAAGTGCTGTTTTCTTCTTCATTTCGTTTACGATTTTTGTAGAAGCAGC
>JBEIQF010000355.1:0-3365 GCA_040376635.1 Halobacteriovoraceae bacterium | reverse complement strand
TGATATCCCGAAGATCATGAAACTCATCGATGATTATAAAATTGATGGTGTTCACCCGGGATACGGATTCCTCTCTGAGAACAGAGAATTCTCTGAAGCTCTTGCGAAGAAAGGAATTACGTTCATCGGCCCGAACCCGACAGCGGTTTATAAAATGGGCGCGAAGGATATTTCAAAGCAAGTCGCTAAGGAAGCTGGAGTTCCGGTTGTTCCGGGATCGACAGGTGAAGTACCGACTGTTGAAGAGGCAATCAAGCTTGCAAATGAAATGGGTTATCCAATTCTTTTGAAAGCTGTAGCTGGTGGTGGTGGTAAAGGGATGCGCCCTTGTTACAATGAAAAAGACGTGAAAGATAATTTTGCGGCTGTTCAGCGTGAAGCACTTTCATCATTCGGTTATGCAGGTCTTCTTGTAGAAAAATATATTTTGAATCCTCATCACATTGAGGTTCAGATTCTTGCTGATAAAAAAGGCAACGTGTACCACGTTTTTGAACGTGAGTGCTCAGTTCAGCGTCGTCACCAGAAGATCATTGAAGAAGCTCCATCTCCGTTTATCGGAACTGATGAAGCTCTTCGTAAGTCAATCTGTGAAACAGCTGTGAAATGTGCGAAGGCCGTGAATTACGATTCAGCTGGAACAGTTGAATTCATCATGGGTGAAGACAAAAAATTCTACTTCCTTGAAATGAACACACGTATTCAGGTTGAGCATCCGATCACAGAAGAAATCACTGGTATCGATCTCGTGGCAAATATGATCAAAGCTGCTTTCAATGAGCCGCTTGATTTCAAATCACAAGAAGACATCAAGATTCAGGGTCACGCGATTGAACTTCGTATCTGTGCTGAAGATCCGGTCACAATGCTTCCAGCTCCAGGTAAGATCGTTGGATTTGAAACTACATTCCCACAGGGAATTCGTTTCGATCATTGTATCTTCCCAAAATTCACGATTACTCCGGATTTCGATCCGATGATCGGAAAACTCATCGCAAAGGGTTTCAACCGTGATGTAGCGCTTAGAAAAGTACGTAATGCTATTGATGGCCTTATCATCGATGGAATTAAAACGAACATTGCTCTTCATAAAGTGATTCTTGATGAGAAGAACTTCCGCGAAGGACATTATTCAACGAACTATATTGGTACTGTTAAGCCTCAAGAGAAAGTTGCAGTAAAAGAAAACATCGAGGCATTCATGCTGAAGATTGCTGCAATCGAGCTTAATCAGGGAGGTCAACAGTGAGATATTATTTCATGAATCAGGAGATGAAAGAGTTCTCCATTGATGTTGAAGTGATGCCTGGTCAAACAATGCAGTTTACTCACGAAGGTCAGAAGAAGACTCTTCAGGTGAGAAACCTTGCTGGGAAACACTTTTATTCATTCGACGGAGTAGCTTGGAAAAAACTTGCTAAGCTTGGTGTGAATGAAGTTCTGGTATCAAACTCAGAAGTATACAAGGTCTATCGTGGCTATAAGCCTTCAGGTCTCAACAAAGGTGGCGCAGGTGCCCTGATTACTCAGATGCCTGGTAAAATCGTGAAGATCTGGAAGAAAGAAGGGGATACAGTCACTAAGGGTGAAACTGTTCTTATTCTTGAGGCCATGAAGATGGAAAATGAAATCAAATCCGGTGCTGATGGTATTGTGAAGTCTGTGAACGTTAAGGAAGGACAGGCGCTTGAAGCAGGATTCTTGATGGTAGAAATCGAAGAGAAAGCTTAATAAAGTAAGGCTTCGGCCTTACTTTAATCGCGCTGCAAATTTCGAGATTTGCGCCAGAACTTGAAATCACGCCAATAAGGCTTCGCTGGTAAAATAGGGTTAAACCAACAGCGGTTACGGCCTTTGCCTAGAACCGAGTCTTTTACCGTATCAAGACGACACTGTTCATCCGGATGGTGACGATCCGTAAAAATCACTTTTTTGCCGTAAGATTTTTCATAAGAAATAGAATCATTGTATTCAGCAAAGATGTTTTTAAATGCCTGAAGGATGATCGTGCATTCAGTATTTGAAAATTGTTGGTGATAGTTTGAGAGGCAAGTCGTAAAGACATCCTGATCAATGACGATATCCGGTGAGTAGTTAAACTTTGAGATATAAAGTTTCATGCAAGATGGGACAAAAAAATCTGCCTGACCTTCAGTTGCTACCGTATTTTTAAAACGAATCCAGTTTCCATGACGGCCTTTTGAAACCAAGTGACCTAGTTCATGACAGAGAGTCGCTATGACTTCCGGCTCATCTGCATCGTAAGGAACTTGAAGGACGACACGAAGGTCTTTTGAAGTATAAGGATCGACGTAGGCCTGTGCTCCGGAGTTTGAGCTTATGATGTATCTGAGTTCTTTTTTAAATTTCAGTTCAATATTTTTGCCATAGATGCTGTCGAGATTCTGCACGATAGACAACATTGTTTCTTTTGAAATGTCCGTGTAATTGAAACTTTTGATATCAATTGAACTAGCTTGCGCAAAAGCACAAGACAACAGGACAAGACTGGCCAATAGACGAAGAGGTCTGATCATGGGCCGGATTATAGGGATTCCTGTTAAGCATGACCTGACGATTGAAATTTTTTCAAGGTCTCAATCTGAAATTTAACTTGTTCCAGAGAGCTCCCTCCAGAGTACATTCTCTTCTCAACCGTACTCTCAAAGCTCAAGTTTTCTAAAAACTGGAGTGAGATGTGCTTGGAATACGTTTGTATTTGGGAAAATGAGAGTTCATGGACTTGAATTTTCTGGGCCTCAGCGTGCTCAACGAGTCCAGCAACAATACTATAGGCCTCCCTGAACGGTACGCCCTGGTCAGTCATATGATTTGCTATCTCCGTAGCAAGAATGTGCCCTTGATTCAAAAGACTCTTCGCTTTCTGACGATTCAGGGAGAGTTCGGCTACAAAAGGAGTAAAAACTGTAAGGGTAAGCTTAATATCTTTTGCTACTCGAAGGTATGGGATTTTTGTTTCGTGAAGATCACTTGCGTAGCTGGTGGCGAGACCCTTCATGAGAGTCAGAATTCCGCTGGCATCACCCATCCATAAAGAAGCTTTTGCTCGCGAGAGCTCAGCTACATCAGGATTTCTTTTATTAGGCATGATTGAGCTTCCAGTAGACCATTCCGGGGAAAGCTCTACAAGACCGACCGGAGCTGAGGCCGAATAGATGATGTCTTCAGCAAATCTTGAAAGGTGCATACCAAAATGAGCAGTAGCCTGGATAAAATCAATGACAACATCACGATCACCGACAGCGTCGTAGCTGTTTTGAGATGGTGAGGAAAAACCCAGTTTTTTTGCTATATCATTTAGATTGATCGCAAGTGTAGTGCCACTGAGAGCTGCCGATCCAAGC
>JBEIQF010000403.1:0-2911 GCA_040376635.1 Halobacteriovoraceae bacterium | reverse complement strand
CCAGTCAGCTCTCCTCGACCAAGTCCAATACCGCGAGTAGCGCGGGCCATGGCAGTGAGGGAAAATTTTGGAGTGCGGTCTGCTTTGAAGAGACCGTTTGCTTCCTGGAAAGTGTCTGTGAATTGTGTGTAACAAAATCCGGCGAAGAGTTCGATTCTGTGAATGGCGTTCATCAGTTCTTCGTAACGACGACGGAATTCTTTGGAGCTAGTTGCTGCTGAATAGCCCCACGTTTTTGTGATCTCGTGATCTGGTTCAACAAATGAGATACCACCGAATTCAGTGAGCATAACAGGTTGACCATTGTGGGCGTAGCCTTCAACTGTGATCGCACGTCCTCCTGGACGATATTTATTGAGAACCTCAGTCACACTCATATGTCCTGAGGTTGCGTATTTTTTAAGCATGCGCTCGGGCTGATCATCGTAATCATGCACACCAATGATGTCCGTTGAAATTGCTTCCCAACCATCGTTACCAATACACGGTCTTGTTGGATCAAGCGTTTTTGTCAGATGGTAAAGTGCCTGCACACAACTCTGGTGTGGAATTTTATCAGCGAGATCTGGTACACCCCATGATTCGTTGAAGGGAACCCAGACAACAATACATGGATGATTCATATCGCGGTTGATGACTTCGAGCCATTCACGAGTGATTCGCTGTACAGACTCGTGAGTGAAGCGATAAGCACTCGGCATTTCACCCCAAACAAGGAGTCCCATCTTATCTGCGTAATAAAGGAATTCAGGATCTTCGATCTTCTGGTGCTTACGAACGCCGTTAAATCCAGCAGCTTTCACGAGTTCAATGTCTTTCTGAATGGCCTCAGCACTTGGCGGAGTCATAAATGTATCAGGCCAATAGCCTTGATCAAGCATGAGTCGCATGTAATAAGGGCGACCATTGAGAAGGAAACGATCTCGGTTGTAAGTAACAGAACGAAGAGCTGTATATGAACGAACGTGATCAATTTTTTTACCATCACACCAAAGCTCTAATTCAAGATCAATCAGCGTTGGTTTTTCTGGAGACCAGAGAAGCTCATTTCGGAAGTCATCGATCCCGGGATCTGACATCGCAATTCGTCTGTGCACTTCTTTGTGAATGACTTCATAACGATCTCGAGCGAGAAGCTGATCACCGCAACGAAGACTAACTTTTAGCTCCATTCCTTCTGGACAGGGGCCCGCGATAAAAACTTCGCAACCGATTTCCCAACGTTCAAGAAGAGGCAAGCAACGGAATCTCTCAATATATGTTTCTGCTACTTCTTCAATCCAGACTGTTTGCCAGATACCAGTTGTTCGCGGATACCAAATACTGTGTGGATCTCTTTGCCAATCCTGTTTCCCTCTTGGTTTCGTCAAATCAAGCGGATCATCATCAGCACACACGACTACTGTTTGCTCTTCGCCTTCATTCAAGTGGCTTGTAATATCGAATTCAAAAGGAGTGTGACCTCCTTCATGCATACCTATATAGTTACCATTGACCCAAACGCGTGCCTGATAATCGACAGCTCCAAAATGGAGAATCAATTTCTTTTCAGTTCGTTTGATATTGAACGTTTTTTGATACCAACAGCGATTGTGAAAATCTCTGTCATTAATGCCACTCGCCTTTGTTTCTGGCGCGTAGGGAACATTAATTTTATGCGTCCATTGTTGAATGTCATTTGGAGTATTAAATTTTTGTTCATTATCAAAACAGAAATTCCATTCACCATTCAATGATTTCCATTTATCCCGGCGAAATATTTTCCTCGGGTGATTTGCCCCGCTTTCGTCCAAATTTGCCTCTGTCTTCATTCCGCAGCCCCTTGGAAACAACATTGAGGTGTTCGTATTTATCAATCATTTCAAAAGCCGTGCCTTAATAATATTGAGCGTTCTAGGTTGGCACATGAATGGCATAAGTCCGGCGGTCAGTTGGAGGATCAACTCGTCTTCACGATTTCTTAAACTATGAACATTCTGGAGTTAATGCTATGAACACACCCTGTGAGACAACGGATCTATTAGTCTTCTCTCATCTGCGTTGGGATTTCGTTTTTCAACGCCCCCAGCATTTGCTCTCACGTCATGCAAAACATCGCAGAGTGTTTTATTTCGAAGAGCCAGTTTTTGGCATGACAGAAGTCCCTCGCTTACATTTAAGAGAAACATCAGAAAACGTACTGGTAGTCATTCCATATCTTCCTTCAAACATTGATCCAGAAAAAATGGAAGCTGCCATGATCGATCTCGTAGATGAGCTGGTTTATGAAGAAGAACTGATTGATTACTCAATCTGGTATTACACTCCAATGGCATTAAGTTTCTCACGCCATCTTGAACCAAGAGCAGTGATTTTCGACTGCATGGATGAGCTTTCATTATTCAAAGGAGCTCCTCAGTCTCTTATTGATAAAGAAGCTGAGCTTATGAGAATCGCAGACATTGTCTTTACTGGTGGTCACTCATTATATGAAGCCAAAAAACATGGCCATCACAACATCCATCCTTTTCCAAGTTCAATTGACTACAATCACTTCTCTCAGGCACGTCAACGTCTGGTAGAGCCGGATGATCAAATTAATATTCCACATCCTAGAATTGGATTCTACGGAGTGATTGATGAAAGATTTAATGTCGAGCTTCTTCTTCAAATCGCTGAATTGAAGCCTGATTATCATTTCGTAGTCGTTGGTCCGGTAGTAAAGATCGATGAGAAAGATCTTCCTCGTCTGCCGAACATTCATTATTTAGGCAAAAAAGATTATCACGCGCTCCCTCTTTATCTCGCAGGCTGGGATTGTGCGATGATGCCATTTGCGTTGAATGATTCGACGAAATTTATTTCACCAACAAAAACTCCTGAATTCCTGGCCGCTGGAAAACCAGTTGTTTCAACTTCGATCAAAGATGTT
>JBEIQF010000013.1:0-21380 GCA_040376635.1 Halobacteriovoraceae bacterium | reverse complement strand
TTATGCGAACCCGAACGCGATTCATTCTATAGCTCAGAAACTTGCCCGTGGAATTGAAAAGTGTCGTGAAGTGATTGCTGAAACTGTTGGCTGTTATCCAGATCAGGTTTTCTTCAACTCTGGTGCTTCTGAAGGCATCTCGCATATTTTCCACTCGATCCTTGATCAGGCAGATAAATCAAAAAATGTCATTATCACATCTCCGATTGAGCACTCGGTTGTTCCAAATGCATTGGACTACTATGCCAATCACAAAGGTTTCAATTTGAAGAAAGTTGAAATTGATACTGACGGGAAAGTGAAAACTGAAAGTCTTGAAAAACTTCTGACTGAAAATAAAAACAAAGTTGCTATGGTTACGATCATGGCCGTGAATAATGAAACAGGAGTTCTCCAGCCTTATCAGGAAATGGCGAAGATCTGTGGAAAGCACGATGTAGAATTCTTCTCTGATACAACTCAGTTGATCGGCAAAGATTCATTTAACTTTCAGAAGTCTGGTCTAGATTACGCTGTTTGTTCTGGTCACAAGCTTGGAGCTCTCTCTGGTTCTGGTTTTGTTATTGTTAAAGAACCACCAAAACTTCGTCGTCTGGTTTTCGGCTCTACTCAGGAGCGTGGATTAAGAGGCGGGACTCAACACTATCTTGGAATTGAAACTCTCGCGATTGCGATGAAAGACTTCCAGGAGAATGAATCAAAACTCGCAGACCTAAAAAAAGCTCGCTTGAATTTTGAAGCAGAGATGACAAAGACTTTTCCTGAAGCCGTGATTGTTGGAGCGGGCGCAGATCGTCTCGCTGGCACGACTCTTATTGGATATCCGGGGATTCATGGTCAGGCCGTTCAGATCGAACTAGAGTCTCACGATATCTTCGTAACAACCTCTGCTGCATGCACAGATAATCAGCCTGAGACTTCAAAAGTTCTTAAAGCGATGGGTGTGAATGATCAGATTGGTCGCGGAGTAATCAGAGTGAGTCTTAGTTATACTCAAGGTGAGAAAGATTATGCAGCTTTGGCGAATGCTTTGAAGTCTGCATACGCCAAGCTGAGTAAAATTCAATCTTATTAATCTTCAATATCGAGATTGCACGTTTTCTGCACGAGAAGGTTTCCTTTCCCGGCATAGAATGAAACGAGATGATTATCTGAAGTGATCACACTATCAGCATAAAAACCTTGGACGCCAAAACTGATTGCTGTTGCGAGGTTCATTCCTGCTCCGGCTACCCAGCTTGAACTTGCACCCGCAGTTCCTTCACTATCAACCTTGATTCTTCTCACATCTCCGGTAGCTGCCATTCCATGCGAATAAAGTATATCGTAAGCTCCATCGTCACGAAGAGCGATTGAAGACGATGCAAGAGATTCGTTACCTGTCGTTGTAATCGTTAATCCTGAAATACCTGTGAAGAGATCCAGAATATCAACAGTCCAGCCACTCGCCGCACATGCTGATAAAGCAGAACCGCATTGAGCGCGGTAAAGTCTGTTATTTGCGCGATCGTGATAAACAAGGAATGGGCTTCCGGTTACTGGATTCACTTTTACTGAAGTTCCCTGACCGGCGAGTGCAACAGTTCCTACATTAAGTGGAGTGCTGTAAGTGACACCTCCATCTGTACTCTGGGAGTATTTCAGATAATTGTTGGCACCTGCAGTTCTGTCTAGGAAAGCGAGGACAATATTTCCGTCTTCATCACCAAAGGCATCAAGGCCGGATGCACCAGTGGCACCTGGAACGTAAACAGACACAGGAGTTGACCATGTTTGAGTTGCGGGATTGAACTTCGCTGCATTCACAGATCGGCTGACTGTATTTGTGTTATCCAAAACCACCATGACAGGAGTTTTAGTAGCGCCAGTCTGAAGCATGGCAATTGAAGTATCGTTTGTTGCAGGAAGAACATAGATACCAGTTGGGTTGAGCGGATAGACAAAGCTCGACCATGTGCCGGTTCCATCAGTCGCACTATTTGTCAGAAGATAAAACCTGAAGTTAGTCGCATCAAAATAACTGATCCATGGCTTACTTTCGTGATCGAAAGCTAGTGATGGTGAAGAAGGAGCTGTCACACCAGGAATCGTACTCACTCTCCATGCGCTATCAATTAAACTTCCATCGCGATAAGCGTATTTCAATACACCAGTAGTTGTGGTTCCAATTGAGAAGTCGACATAAGCAGCACCGACATCACCTGATGAAGTTTTGCTGATATCAATATTCCTTGTAGAAGAAGCGGAGAGAGCAAGGTGACCATCGTTGTTCACAAATCCGTTGGTGCTTACAGCAGCTGCTGGGAGACCGGAAATGTTTGTCAGACGGTTTACGAGAAAGTTCAGGCGATAGATAGCGGCGTTACCGTAATAGGAAGAGACAATTGAATTTGCGTCTTCCTTATAAACAGATCCACCCTGTCCAGCGACTGTCGTCGTATTAAGAATTCCTGCCGTCGTATTCCAGAATGTATCCCAATTAGCAAGAGTTGCAGATGAAGTGTTGTAGTAACGGACACTCGTCGTTGATTCATTCACGACTGCGTGGAATTTTCCATCAGAAGACTTCATGAGGTTTAACCAAAGATTTCCTGAAGTCGTTGTACCCAATGTCTGCGCAGATTCATCAAACGTAGTAGCAGATACAACATTGTTACAAGTTACCGGAGCAGCGCCAGTTCCCGCGATATAGGCCTTCACACCTGTACCTGCGCGAAGAGCGAGAAGTTTCGGAGGATCATTTGGTATTGAAGAATCAATATGCAAAGTTACTGCGACGTTTGCAGTTGTCGCGTACTGAGCGTTCTGAGTCCAGCCAGCCGACGTCAGACATGCTGATGTTGTCGCCTGAGGACAAACTGTGAAACGAGCAGTTGCAGCTCCTCGAGTATAGGCCGCTGCCGGATAGTAAGCATCAACTGTTGAATCATTATTTGTATCTGCTCCACACCAGGCAAAGCCGACAGAAACTTGAGTAGCAACAGGGTTTGTATTGTCATTACCTACGTAATCAGTGGCAGACATAGCAGCATAACTGCTTACAGAATTACAATTTGAAGTACACAATAGCATTTTCAATCGAGCCGCAGTCGTATTGTGCGTGTAGAACACTCCACCAACCATATCTGTGGGTGTAACCTCTAACTTGATCGTTCTTGCTTGTGTGGCAACTCCCGAGAAGACTCTCGAAGTCCATGAAGGATTCGCGGCCGATAAATTTCCTGAACGTGAAGAAATCATCACGTCAGTTCCGTTTGCTGTCCAGGCAATGACTGGAATACCAGTAGATAGGAAGACCAAAGAAATGTTGTTAGCAGCTGTTCCGTAGCCTGCAACTAGTTCATGAACATATCGGGTTCCATTCCAGTATGACAGTTTTACCGCGAGTGCGCTTGAATCGTAATAAGCGAAAGTTTCGCGGTTACCAACCGGATCAATCTTCACATCAGAGACAATTCCTCTGGAAGTTGTCGTAGCAGATTTCGTTCCAGCATCTACGACTGATTCATGGCAAGCAACCTCAACCGTTGTATCGTCATCGTCAGTATCCTGATTCCCTTCCTGGGCAATTCCCTGCGAAGTACCTGAGCCATTACAAGCGGCCATAAGGAGAAGAATGAATAACGCGAAAATATTAGAACGCATAAGTGACTCCCATTGGTACAGCAAATGAGACATAGGATACATCTGCATCCTCTACACCTCGTTCACCATCGCCAGTGAACTTATGTTCTTCGCCTTCAGCAATGATTCCGAAAGAAAAACTAAGTGATCGATTGAGTTTTACATCTAATAAAAGGTTCGCAAGGTAGTGCCAGCTAAGATCATGGTAACCTGAATTCGCACCATACTCTTTAAAGAGAAGTGGTAATGTAGCAGTCACTCCAGACTTAACAGTCCAGTTTTGACTTATCTGGTATCTGTATCCACCGCCCAGAGAAGGACCAGCACTTAGATATTGAGGAAGAAGTTTTTCTCCCGTAGAAAATGATTCTGGATTCTGAGAAAGAAAAGATGCACCGGCATCAAATTGCCACATGCTTCTGTCTTGTTTCCATGTCCATGAATACGCACCAGAGACAAGGAAGCGTTGAACAGCAACTTCATCTCCGCCGATATTGGCCGGTTCTTTAAATGAAGCCTGATTTGCCCATGCTTTAAAAGAAAGTTCGTTTCCACTTACCAGAATGTGATCATAAGTAGCGTAGACCCCAGCGCCCGCAGAATTTTCTGTGTCGTATTTCTGGCCTGAACCGCCTTGATTAAAACTTGTCTGCGCATATGTAAAATAAGCGGATGCCTGACTCGATTTATTGAGAGACTTCTCAAGCCTAGGAAGAGCGACTTCTTTTAAAGAAGTTTGTTTAGCAATTGTTTCTAGTTCAGGAAACTGATTGAAAGGTTTCGCCGCAGTATTCGCATAGAGAGCTGATGAAAGAAACAAAGCTCCGATAACGGTTAAATGTCTCATTGATTTACCTCTGGAATATTCAGGATCATTCCCACACTCAGACTTTCTGGATTTTTGAGAATGTTTCTGTTCGCCTCAAAAATATTTTTCCAGTTAGAACTCGTTTTATAGATCTTCTCTGAAATCATCTGAAGACTGTCGCCTTCCTTAACTTTATAAGTCTGCATGAGACTTGCTACCGTTCTATGGGAATTATTGAGTGGCTGAGTGAATGATAGTAATTGTCTTTCCATAAAGGGAGCATCGTCATTTGTTGCGGCCTTCATTGAACGAACAAGAACGTTTCTTGCAAGTTCTGGATTGCCCGACTTATAAATTTCACTAGCGTAATTTGTTGATGCCCAAAGAGTTCCTGGAGCCTGATTCCAGATCGCAGCAAGGTAATCCATTGCTTCGGTCTTCATTCCTGCAAGTTTCATTTCATTAAAGTAAGCATATTGCGACCACTCTTCTTCATACTTCTGATTATAAAGTTTGAGCATCGTCACTTTGTCGGTTTGGGGAATATTGAGAAGATTTCTCATCAGCATTTTTTGAGCATATGAACCTTCCGGGTTTTGAAGAACCAGAAAACGGACATACTTATTAGCTTCAATTACATTTTTCTGTTCTGTGTAAATCCATGCGAGATACTCAGCAGATCTTTTATCAAATTGAGGTGAAGCGTAAGTCTTAACGAAAAGTGGGATGGCAGAATCAAATTCTTTCAATTTATAGAGGGCCTGAGCGCACCAGAAGATTGCTTCGAAATCATTAGAATTTGTCAGAGGATTTAAAATGGACTCTGCTTTCTTCCATTGCTCTGACATGAGAAGAGAATATCCATAAATTTTTCTGGTCTTCTCAGAAGGATTTCCCATGTCATATAGTTTTTCGAGGATTTTTTTTGCTTTCAGATTCTGATCGCTATCAAGATACCATTGAGCGAGTTCAAGAATGAGGGCTTCAGAATGTGGACGATTCTCAGATTCTGATACCAGTTCTGAAAGTCCATTATCTTGCTCACCACTTTGTCTGAGATTTCTTGCTTTAAGAATGACGAGGTCATCAGAGAGATAAGAATTTTTACCAATGAGGTCTATTGTATCTATGGATTCTTTCCACTCACCTGATTGATGATAACCTTTTGCGAGAGACACATACTCATCATGCCGGGCCGGATTGTAAGTAGTTGAACAGCCAGCTATGGTTAATGCCCCAAACATCAAAATGTACTTCATAGTATCCTCCATGGATTAGTATGAGGCACCCCGTCCAAACTATTAAGAAGGTATTAATTTCCACATAGTGCACTTAAACCGACCGACCGTTCCGCTCAAGCTTAAGAAGAGGATCATAATCTTCCCTTCATGGATTCTGATTTAAAAGCCGCCTATACTAAATGAACAATTTCAATTCTTTCCGGTGAGTTTGATGAAAATACTGCTGTCATTACTTGTGATCCTATCGGCCTGTTCTTTCAAAAAAAGCCAGCTTGAAAATCAAACCCTCAAGGGCCATGAAGAGTTGTACTCTGAACCTGAAGAACAGAAACTCCAGGGTCTTGATGAGTTTGAAAAGCGTATCGTGATTGCATCTACCAACGATCTTCACGGAAATCTTAAACCCTCGCCCTATCAGTTCAAGGATGACCACAATAAGACTGAACTTGAGATTTCGATTGGCGGTGAAAAAGTCATCAATAGCTATTTCAATATTCTTCGCGACCATTTTAAAAATGTCGTCTTAGTAGATTCCGGCGACATTTTCAGTGATGCAGATAAAATTTCATCAGTTGAACATTTCTACGAGAAGGCCAATTACGATGCTGTGACTGTAGGTCTTCGCGATTTCAATCTTAAAGTTCCATCAAAGCTTGGAAGTAATACAAAACTTTTCCAGGATTATGCTAAATCATCTTCAGTTCCCCTTCTTCTAAGTAATCTCTACGAATTAAAAACTGCGCGGACAGTTGAGTGGGAAGGATCTAAGCCTTACATCATCAAAGAGTTTGATGGAGTTAAAATTGGCATCATTGGATTGATTCCTGATGACATCGTGGCACAGACACCGGTTCACAACAGAGTCGGTTTATTTGTTGAGAACATGCTTCAATCTACTCTACGTCACGCTCGCCTTCTGAGATCACTTGGCGCAGATATGATCGTAGTGCTTACACATCAGGGTATTGACTGCTCGTCTGAGCTTTCTGAGAAAACAGGTCTTCCTGCTTCTAAGGTTAACTTTGAACCTCAAAAGAGTGACGTTTGTAATCTAAAGAGTGGTCTTGGCGTTTATCTTGAAAGACTTCCTCATAATTTAGTGGATGTTGTCATTGGTGGTAGAAATCATCAGAAAATGGCGAACTATGTGAACGGAACACTTGTCATGGGTGGATTTGCTGACGGCAAAAGTTTTAATTATTCTGAATTTGTTATCAACACTAAAACGAAAAAACTAGTTCCTGAAAAAACAGTGGTTCATCAACCCGTTATGTTCTGTCATGAATTCTTCAAGGAATCAGGCGACTGTTTTTACGAAGATAAAACTGTTGATCACAAGGCACGCATTCCTGCAAAGTTTCTTGGTAAACAAATTGAAACTGAAAAGCTGGCCCAAGCTCAAAGCATAAAACCAAATTATACACATAGCTTGAAAGAAATTTCAAAACGACTTATCCAGCACAAGTCAGATCTTTCATACGCACCAGAGACTTCAGGCGAGACACAATTGTTTGTCATGAATATCAAAGGTAAGGATTTAGTTCGTGTTCTAGAAGAAGAATACAATCACGGAAGAAAAGATCATTGGCAGCCTTCTCCCTTCTTAATGAAAGAGGGTGAGCTGACTGTTTCAATCGCAGGTCTTGATCTTGACGTGAATAAGACTTACAGAGTTCTCACTGATCTTGAATCTGTTCAGAAGCATAAAAGTCTCGTTAAGCAAGTTGTGAGTTATGATTCTGAAGCGATTATGAGTTCTTCTTGGGCAGCTCCTGAAGAGGATTCAGTTTCTGTACAATTGGCCGCTGGTAAACATTAACGACAAAAAGCCTTCTTTCCATCACATTGAACTGTGAGGCCCTTCGAGCAATACGCAAAAGACGAATCCAGGCGACACTCAAAAGCTTCTTCTTTTCTTTGCCACTTCATGCCACGTCTGCAAGCAGGCTGATCTTTTCCACCGCAAACTTGTCGTCCACAGTATTTGGGTCCAATCGCACAGCCATTTGGAACTTCATACCATCCTTCTTCACACTCATCACAAATTTGAGCAGAAACTTGCTCGCAATCTTCATTGATGTTGTGACAAAGAGTTCCTTTCTTCAGGAAAGATTTCTTAGCGGCATTCTTCACACCTGCCGATGGAGCAAGAAGAATGACTGATGGAGATTTATATTCAGCAGATGACATGGACATTTTAGGAAGAGGTTTCTGGAACGCTCCCTGAAAAGTACCAGTCCATTTTTCAGTACGGTAGTCCTTGAATGATAAATCCAATGTGAACTTTGTATCCGTGATTGAGTATTGAAGAGCAGTGACTTCAGGAATTTCTTTGTCCCCTGGAAGGAGAAGATGATCTTCACAATTTACAGTTGCTGAGACTGTTTTGATTTTTAAAATGCCTGTGTCAACTCCTGGAACCCGGAAGAAAACACAATCTTTCAGGCGTGAAAGTTCAGCGTCTACATAAATAACAGAAAATAAATTTTGCCATGAATCTTTTGGTGAAACGATGGCCTCATGATCTTTATAAAACTCATGACGTTCTGAAAGTTTCAAAAGATTTGACCAGTGAATTGGTTCCTGTGCGAAAGAAAAGAATGAAGTTAGAAGTAGTATCAAGATCATTGGATGACTTCCTCGTAACAGCGGAAGGCAACAGGTAGAGCTTCCGTTTGTTCTCCATCCCAGCTCGAATAATTTCCAAGTTGATGCCAATGAGAGGCCGGAGCATGGAATCGAGAAGACATTTTTGCATTAAGCTTTGGATCGATATTATTCACGACTGATTCCGGATAAAATCCGAGCGAATAGTGAAAGCCCATCCATGTTGCAGAATCAGTTGAGAAATATTTCAAATGACACCCTTGAACCTGAGCGAGCTGGCAATCAAGCGGAGTCAGCTGATAATCCGGATTGATTCGGGACATTCCAAGAAACGACTTGGATAAATCTCTCTGCCAGGGAGTATCGGGTCTCGAAATTTTGAGCGGAAGAGGATCCTTCATGTCAGGTGGAGACATCGAAGCAGCATCCATAAGCTTTGCTTCCAGAACTCGTTTACCGAAATAAGCGCAATAATCAGTTTGATCGTTTTTAGTAAGTAATGCCGGATGGGCCCATTTCTTTCTATCAGTCACAATTTTTGAAGTTTCATTCTTAAGAAGGCGCCATTCATTCACCTGGCGATTCGTTACATAAAACTTATCAATGAAGATGTTTCGGTCAAAGTTATCCCACATGAGTCCCTCATCATCTTTGCTATAACCGTAAACTCTCTGAGGAAGAAAAGTATCACGGCATGTATCCGTCAGAATCATGGGCTGGGACAGGCCCTGAATCCCACTGACAGAAATTTCGATCTTATAGCCATAAAAGAGATCGAGACCAGGTGAATTTCGGTGGAAAGCTTCCATGAATCTAGGATTTGGTGACAGGACCTGAATCGGATCAAATGAGGGTCTGGCCATCACTTGAAACGTCTGACCAAATAAATCGATTTCAATGCCTGGTGACTCGACTACTCCGCCTTGCCAATAACACTGCCAGAAATGTGGATTGCATTGATAATAACTGCGGCCAATCGAGTTATCGTGCAGGATTTCTTGTTCGCACTTCACGCCACCCTTGGGAAAGAAGCGATCTCCCTGCTCCCAAAGCTTCTGAATCTTCGGTTTCGCAGCTTCAATCACCTGAGTAAAAAGCTTCTCGGGAGTTTCAGGACGCTTCGCCTTCACCAGAGATTTTGGTCGAGGGCGCATGAAGAGCAAAATTATGCCTAAAATGCTAAGAGTACCCAAGATAACGATGATCTTTGGTATAATGGATTTATCAGAATGTCTCTTCACAGGATCAGGTTATATGAAATGGATGGAAGAAGTAAATAAAGAAGAAGGTCGATACCAGAACGTACTGGCCTTTGAAGATTACATGAAACTCTTTGAGAAAAATCCGGCGAAAGAACTTCGTCCGACAAACATTTATCTCAGAGACATGTTTGATTACTACGGCACTAATCCAAACGGAAGCTTCAATCTGTTCACACGTGAACATGCTGATGCACCTTCGGTTCATGGTCAGATCAAAACTCAGAAGAGAATTTATAATTACCTTCAAAACTTCATGGAAGAAGGGTTTAACAACAAATTCATTCTTCTCGTTGGTCCGAACGGTTCTTCTAAATCAAGTCTCATCAAGAAGATTATGCTTTCGGCCGAGGATTATTCAAGCACTGATGAAGGTTCATTATTCAGCTTTAGCTGGATCTTCCCTATCGATCAATTCGTGAAGGGTTCACTTGGCCTTTCAAGCAGCGGGGTTGAAAAGAACGTTCACTCTTACGCCTTCCTGGAAGACAAAGATATTTCTGCGATCATTACTTCTGAACTAAAAGATCACCCTCTTCTCATTCTTCCGATCCAGACTCGTCAAAAACTGATCGAAGACGCTTTCAAGAACGACAACACAAGACTTGAGACCATCAGAAAATCATATTTGTACAACGGAGATCTTTCTTCAAGAAACCGTCTGATTTTTGATGCTCTTCTCAAAAACTATAAGGGTAATTATTCTGAAGTCTTCAAGCACATCCGTGTTGAAAGACTTTTCATTAATCGTCGTTACTCTATCGGTGCAACGACGATTGAACCGCAGCTTCATGTGGATGCTAACCTACAGCAGATCACTATGGACAGACGACTTGCTTCTCTTCCTCCAAGCCTTCAGTCTCTGAACCTCTTCTCTATTTCAGGTGAAGTGGTGCTTGCCAACAGAGGTATCCTCGAGTTCTCTGACTTACTTAAGCGTCCTCTTGATACATTCAAATACCTATTGATGACGATGGAATCAAAAACTATCAATCTTCACGGTATTCTGACTGAACTTGATATTTTCTTCATTGGTTCGTCGAATGAAATTCACTTTGCTGCTTTCAAGCAGCATCCTGACTTCAATTCATTCAAGGGTCGCTTTAACTTCCTTCGTGTTCCTTACCTCATGAGCTACAAGGAAGAAGAGAAGATTTACGCTGAACAAATTTCTAAGCTTAAAGAAGAAGCAAGCTTTGAACCTCATTCCCTGACTGCGCTATGTTTGTGGTCAGTGATGACGAGAATGCGCGCTCCGGTAGCGAAGAACTTCAATGATGATAAGCTTGGAAAGATTGCTGAAGCTCTATCACCACTTGAAAAATGTCTCCTCTACGCTGACAAGGAGACTCCTGATGCTTTTGACTCTGAATCACGCCAGATCCTGAAAATGGGTGTTGAAGAAGTTCAAAACGAATATGAAAACGATTCGATGTATGAAGGTAAGTTCGGTATCTCTCCACGTGAAGTGAAACAGATTATCTATGATCTCGCATATACAAATAAAACAGTGACTTTCGTAGAAGTTCTGGAATATCTCCGTATCCTCAATGAAAAGAAAGCAGAATACGACTTCCTCAATATCTCTCATCAGGGTGAATATCATAATCCGAAAAAATTCATCGACCTGATTGAAGTATGGAATCTTGATCTACTGGATAACGAAGTTCGTGAATCTTTGGGACTAGTGGATGAAAGATCATACGAAGACTATGTATCGAAATACATTCTTTCAATTAACGCCATCATTAAGGGCGAGAAAGTTAAAAACAACGTCACAGGTAAGTTTGAAGTTCCAGATTCATATTTCATCAAGGAATTTGAATCTAACGTTCACATGAATGAAGTTCCTGAGAAGTTCAGATCAAGCCTCATCGCCCGTCTGGGTGCTTATGCCCTGGATAACCGCGGGAAGCCGATCGTTTACTCTGAAGTATTCGAAGACCTCGTTCACCTTCTTCAGGAATCATTCCGTAAGGAACAGAAGAAGATTATTGATAAGATTGGCAGAAACCTGATGCTCTATCTGGCCGAGAAGAAAGAAGGCGTAAACCAGAATATCGAGAAAGATGTTAAGGACATGATCCTTAATATTATCCGTACTCTTCAGGAAAAATACCATTACAGCGAAGATGGTGCGATCTCTTCTCTTCAATATCTGTTAAAAATGCGCTATGACACTCAGAAATGAGTTTCATAGACAAATCCTTTACTACTGAAAGATACATCGTAAGTTATCCTGTTCTTCAAGAACATGATAACTTACGACTTGATCAATTCGTCATGACTTGCATGCCTACACTCTCCCGGCAGTTTCTAAAAAAGAAAATTGAAAAAGGTGAAGTTGTGATTTCCGGAAGGAAACCACCTCATAAATCCAGTGTAAAAGTTCACTATGGTGAGAGAGTTACGGTTACAACTCATAACGATGGAATGATTGAAGATGAACTCTGGAACGGAGTTCCGGTACCGCGTGATCAGGCACCAACCACAATCTTTGAAGACGATGGTCTGCTTGTGATCAACAAGCCTCCCTTTATGATCACTCACCCTGCAGGTAAAAATCTATTTTACTGTGCCACTGTCTGGTATGAGACGATTTATAAACACACCATTCATTCCATTCACCGTCTTGATCGCGAGACCAGTGGTGTCTTGATGTTGGGTAAAAACCCAAAAACAACTCAAAAAGTAAGTCTTCATTTCGAAGAAGATAAAGTGAAGAAATGCTACTTCCTGATCGCTCATAAAAATCCGAATGCAACAGCTTTTCCATTCACAGCAAAAGAGCGACTTGGAAGAAATGAAAACGCGATCCCTGAAGGAATGATTTACGCACATCCGGAAAATTCAGAAGAAGGCAAAGAAGCTGAAACCCATTTTGAACTTCTGGCAGAAAAAAATAATTTTGTTCTCGCACTCGCGTTTCCATTTACTGGAAGACAACACCAGATCAGAGTTCACGCTGCCACTCATGGCTATCCTCTTCTAGGTGATAAACTCTATAACGGTGATTCATCTATTTTCATGCGTTTCAAAGATCATGTAGCGAACGAAGAAGATCACGCGAAGATGCAGATTCCAAGACAGGCCCTACATGCGGCGGCTCTAAAACTTCCATATCCTGATAAAGATCACACTCATTTCATTGCCCCACTTCCAAGGGATCTTTCTGAGTGGATCGAGAAGAACCTCTCGATTTCACATGATGAAGTTGATGAGATGATTAAACAAAAAGTAGCAACATTCCTTGCGTAATTAAATTTATATGATCCCTGTCATTTAAATAGCCAACCTTAAGAAATTCGCAAGAATTGCCGATAAGTCCATCCATGAAAAAGAAACCCTGTGTTCTTATTATCGATGATGAAAATGACATTATCGAAATTCTTACTTTCATCCTTACCAGACAGGGCATGGATGTTGTTCCGGCCCATGATGGTATTGAAGCTTTGAAACTTTTGAACACCAGATCTTTTTCAGGCGTTGTCTCAGATCTATTAATGCCGAATATGGATGGCCTTGAACTTTTAAAGATCGTGCGCAAAAATTGCAACACGGTTCCTTTCATCTTTCTTTCAGGAAATGCAACTTCAGTACACGAACATGAAATGATTAATTACGGTGCATACGAACTCATTCAAAAACCTGAGGTTGAAAAAATTCCGGCAGCACTCGATCGATTATTTAAAAGTCACATGGAAATACTCACCATGGAAAATGCTGGAGATGAAGCGCGTGAATTCCTGGATATTCTTCATGACTCTGCTAAAAAGACAGCGTAGTTTTCAGCAAAGTGTCTTGATGTAATTCAGAACACCTTTGGGTCCTGAGTTCTCATCACCTTCAAGAATAATTCTCGGCTTGTGATTGAGACGGTGAAGACAGTGTTTGATATTACTCACGCCCACTGAGTTATGGAAAAGCTCGAACATACTTTCGTCATTCGGAGCATCTCCGAAGAACCAGGCATCGTTCTGAGTGACATTTGGACGATATTTATGAAGAAAATGTTTTACACCGAGATACTTAGAGATATTTCCGCACCAGAAGTTAATGTGCACGTTAGATTTACTGAAATTGATTTTCTCAGCAACCATAAAATCCATCACCTGATTCACGTAAGTATCATCCATTAAATGAAACTCAATCGCGCGATCAGTGAGTCGACCAAAACTATCCGCAGAAAGTGGAACATGAGGATAGTGCTGTTTTAGTTTTGTCGTGAACCCGCGAAGCTGATCAAGTTCGCCAGTAGTAACCAGAGGCTCTTCAACAATCTCTCCACGCTCATCCAGATAACAGATCACTCCGCCGCCTTCCATGATACAGGCCTTAAGTGGAAAATGAGTAAGGAAGAAGTGTCCCCATGAAAGTGAGCGACCAGAAACGATTACCAGTTCGTGGCCGTGCTTATGAATATGATCGATGATCTCAAAGAAGTGTCTTGTGAGCTCGCGCCCTTCCATCGTGAGAGTACCGTCGAAATCTGAAAAGAAAATCATATTACTTCCACATCCATGAAACTAAAGCTCCGATATAATCCGACGAGCCGCCCATGTTTTTATTGCCTTCAACACTTAAGAGAATTTTGTCATTTTGCGCTCCCGGAAACGGCATGCTCGCTCCGAAAGACAATGATGAATAATAAACGAATTCATCCGTAGTGCTATCAATTTTTAAACCTGACGGAATCGCGAGGTAAGGAAAAAATTCCTGACCGTTTACAGCGAAGCCTTTTCTGATTGAAGGTGCTGCACCCATCAAGTTTGAATTGGATGCTTCAAATTTCTGATGCTGCATATACGGCTTGATGGCAATGCGGGGCTGATTCACATCTTCGTGAAGAATTTCAAAATCCATTCCTCCACCAGCGATGAGACCACGTGAATCTGATCCGCCGGCCATTGAGAAATCCAGAAGACGGCCAGGGCTCGTTTCCTGAGTATACCTAAGACCTGCACCCATCTCGTTTCTTTGGGACATATAGCCCGTCATTTCAGCGCTCAACACCCTCGCCTCTTCATTCAGAGGATGGGTTGAAATCCCCATGATTGAGGCAAATGCTGGAAGACTGAGGAAGATCGACAAAAATAATAGTTTGTTCATACTTTAATTATCGACCGGACCGAAAAATTTGCAAGAAAACACGGGTATTGCGCCCTGCAAAACTATTGACGATGAAGGCCCTGCCCTATAGATTGTCTCTCTAATCAATGGTGGATGTAGTTCAGTTGGTAGAGCGCTAGATTGTGATTCTGGTTGTCGCGGGTTCGAGTCCCGTCATCCACCCCATCTTTTTGATTAAATCGTCTCTGACGATTTCTAAATTCAGTAATGATCTCAGCAATGAGTGAATTATACTAAAGCCCTGTTTAACCCACAGGGCTTTTTTATTTTTAGCGGAGATTACATGCTCAGAATTGATGTGCTTAAGAAATTCTATAATTCCCTTAACCACAATGACATATCTGATGTTCTCTCGGCTTTAGATCCTGAAATTAAGCGTGTTGAATGGGAAGGTTATCCCACGGCCGGTAAATTTGAAGGATTAAAAGAAATGGAAGCTCATCTGATCAGAGGTCGTTCCACCTGGGCAGAGGGTGGATGTTATCCCGAAGAATTTATCGAAGTCCGGGAGAAAATAATCGTTTTAGTTCACGTCAAGGTCAGGCTAAAAGACAAACAAGACTGGATTGATGGACATACAGCCGATGTCTTTTCTTTCCGTGATGGTAAGATTACTGAGATGTATTCTTTTTTTGAAAAACAACAAGCAATCGAATGGGCAAATAAATGATTAATAATGATGTCATCCGCAGTGTTCGTTATATTTTAAATGTCAGCGAGTTCAAACTCGTTGAGATCGTCAAGCTTGGCGGTGGTGAGGTTACTCAAGCCGCTATGAACGCCTATATGAAACAAGAAGAAGAGCCGGGCTTTGAAGAATGTCCTCAAATGATCATGTCTCAATTTTTGAATGGCCTGATTTATTTCAAGCGCGGCAAAGACGAAAGCCGTCCACCACTTCAGGATGAATTACCAACCAACAACGTTGTGATTAAAAAGCTTCGTGTTGCATTCGAACTTAAAGACGATGATATTTTAGAATTCCTTACTGACGCTGGTTTTGGAGTGACCAAAACAGAGCTAAGCGCATTCTTCCGAAAAGAAGGACATCATAACTACCGCCAGGTGGGTGATCAGTTCTTGAGAAATTTTTTGAAAGGATTAAGCGCGCGAGTCAGAAAATCTTAAACCATTTTGAGAATTCTTCATTCTCTTCTTCTCTGAGAGTTAAAATCTCATAGCCAGTATCAGTCACAAGAATTGTATGTTCCCACTGTGCTGAAAGTTTTCCGTCTTTTGTAACGACTGTCCAGTCATCCGCGAGATGAGCAATCTGTCTTGATCCCTGATTGATCATGGGTTCAATGGTAAACGTCATACCTTTCTGCAGAACTGTTCCCTTACCTTTGTTTCCAAAGTGAGCAATTTGCGGTTCCTCGTGCATCTTTTGGCCAATACCGTGTCCGCAATATTCTCTTACAACCGTATAGTCGTTACGAGTTGCGTGTCTTTGAATGGCATAACCAATATCTCCAACAGTATTTCCCGGTTTAACCTGCTCAATGCCTTTCCATAAACATTCGTGAGTCACTTTACAGAGATTGTAGGCTTCAGGAGAAACATTCCCCACCAAATACATTCGTGAAGTGTCAGCAATGAAACCGTGCTTTTTCACCGTGATATCAAGATTAATGATATCGCCATCTTTCAGAACGTCTTCTTTCGCAGGAACGCCATGACAGATCACATTGTTGATAGAGCTATTGAGAGCAAACTTGAAATCGTATTGACCGATTGAAGAAGGGATCGCCTGATATTTATTAACAATAAGTTCTTCAGCATATTTTGCAATGTCGTAAGTATTGTTACCTGGCTTCACATGATCTTTGAGAATAGACAGAATCTCCCCGGCAATTTTGCCAGTCTCTCTGTAAAGAACGATATCTTCTTTTGATTTAAGCTTAATCATTTTTTCTTAGATTTCTTGAGAATAGATTCTATCGAAAAGTTGTCGTGCTCAAAAAGTAAGTTACGCAGTTCTTCGTAAGACTTATCTCTATGAAGCTCACTCAGCATGCCGATTTTCAACCAATGCTCGGCCTGAGAATTGAGAGAACGATCCAGCGCTTTAGAAGCCTTTCGTAGTTGTGTGTGTATTTCGTCTGATACTTTTACTATGCCCATGAGAGGCAATATATACGAAATAGAGCAAAGTGTATACTCACCTTAAACAATGATAATCACTGTTATTTGGCTTTTTCTTCAATGATGTCCCAAAGCTTAATCATCGTATCGTTCCTTGATCTGAAGCTCGCGTAAGACTTCTGCTTTTTCTTGTCTGCGATATGATTCACAAAAATGACTTTCTGATCCCCTTTTTCAATCCAACCAGCATACCACCCTTGCTGTAAATCTCCCTTGAGACGACCACTGCCAGTTTTAGCAAAGAGTTTCCATCCTCCGGGAAGTTCAGTGACGTACATAATTTTTTTAGTCATCTCAAAAGCTTTCTTACTAACAGGCAATGTTTCATTCGCCAGCTTTTCCATAAACTCAACTTGCTCAATCGGTGAAAGTTTAATTGTGCTTGAAAGCCATGCTGTCGTGAGGCCACCGGAAATATCCTTGTTTCCGTAATTGAACTTCTCAACGTACTCTTTAAACTTTTCCAATCCCAGTTTTTTAGTCAATTCCTGCGAATACCAGACGCAACTGTCTCTCATCCATTCGCGTGGATTATGGGGTCCTTTGCAGACATTGATATTTGGTGCGTAGCCTTGATCACTAAAGACAGGACTTTTTTCATCCTGAAGAATGCCAGAATCAAACCCCATCACGGCCAGAGGAACCTTAAAAGTAGACTGTGGGGTGTAAGCAGTCTTGCAATCTCCATCTTGTTTGAGAACTTTATCGCCCTGTTTTGCCAGATAGCAATCGGCATAAGCGTTTATCGATCCAACAATTGAAAGGCTTACTGAAAGAAACTTAAGTTTATTCATAACTTCTCCACTTTTATCTGAAACCATATTATCATTTAAAAAAGTAATTGGAGTAATAAATGGACGACAGCAAATTCAATCTTTGGAGAGCCTGCTTCTCTTTTTGTTTTATCGATGGATTCCTTGATTCGTCTGAACAAAAATGGATCGAAGATAAACTCAATACCTTGAAATTTTCTGATGACCAGAAAAAGACTCTGATGTCCGACCTCAAAAGTCCGCCTGCTATCGAAAAATTGCTTCCACTTATTACGAAACCTGCTGATCGTGGTTTCCTTGTGAATAACCTCAGACAACTTTCTAAATTAGATAAAGTTCTCTCTGCTTCCGAGAATCAGAAAATTCAAGCTGTTCAGCAAGCTGTAATTTCAAAAATCGATATGGTTGGCCTGGATAAAATCATTGAAGCCGATGAGAAAGCTTCATATCACGAAGACGAAGTTTATAAAGTTCATAACAAGAGCTCATACATTGAGAGCACTTTTAAAAGTCTTCTGAAAATTTTAAATCCGGGCGATTATAAATTTCCCGACAAGTGATTTAGAAGTCTGCCTTTGCTCCCAGAGCAATTCCAAGAAGGTCTGTGCCGATTTGTTTATTAACCATTCCGTAAATTGAGAAATGGGAAATGTTCATTTGGAGACCGCCAAACGCCCTGAAGGCAAGCAGGTCAACTTTTTCCTCAGCATCAATGTTTCCTGTCGCCTCGACTTCTGGAAGATTGAGATTTGTACAAATTCCAGAAGTACAAGTTAAGGGACTGAAGACAGACGCTTTCACATCACCTTCACCTTTGGCCTTCCCGAAGTTCACATCACCGCCGACACCGCCAAAGAGAGAAAAGATTTTCAGGAATCTCACATCAGATGATACTTCTAATGGAAATGAATGAGTTTTTGTCGTGACAGTATAACGAGGTTTGCCTTTCAGTCGTCCTTGAATAACGGTTCCCGCGCCTAGATCAACTTCCAGATCTTCATTTAATTCATTTTCAAATGTAAGTTCATTGTAATTGTACTCATAGCCAAAATGAGTTTTGACTCCACCCCATCCGAACCAGTCATTACCTGAACCTGGCACCAAATCATAACGAGCGTGGATGCCTATGTTAAAAGTGGAGATTTCAGCTTTCAGATCAGTGTCTGCAATTCCATCGAATGTATGAGTATGTGAAAGTCCTCCCATGTTTGCATAGACGTTTAATCGATTATCTATTTTTTTTCCAATGACCAATCCAGCAGCTCCACCTAATCCACTTTCCAGATCTTTTAAGGCGACATCTTTTTCAAGATCAGCACCTGCACCAAGTGAGAATCCTATTAAGAAATCATTCATTGTTGTTACGTAATCCGTCCCTACGCCACGCGAAGACATGGCCGTGGAATTAGCTATTCCTTGCATTAGACGCTGCGGATTTTTAATCGGTTGATCATTATTGAGTTTCACCTCTTCAGAGGCCACATAATCATCCAGGATTGGTTTAAGAATTGGGAATGAATCTAGCCATCCGTAATCGCTGACTCTCAATTTTATGACTTGTGATTGAGCTGGAAGCACAAATATGACGAAACTGAGAAACATCAGAAAGAAGTAACACATTCTCATCTGACATATGTAAGCCGATAAATGCAAAGTGTATTGCTGCCAGAGCTTGCGCCATGAATTTAGTTAACAGAAAGTTTACTCTAGCTGAAATATCAAAGGAGCAAACAATGAAACGTTCAGCTGAAGCATATTGGGTTGGAGGCATCAAAGATGGTGCAGGAAAAATCAGTACGGAAAGCGGAGCTTTGACTCAAATTCCTTATTCGTTTTCAAAACGTTTTGGCGATGAAAAAGGTACTAATCCTGAAGAGCTCATCGGAGCTGCCCATTCAGGTTGTTTTGCTATGGCCCTTTCTGGTGAACTGACTAAAAGTAATATCACGGCTGAATCAATTGACGTTAAAGCTGAGGTTTCACTCGAAAAACAAGGCGAAGGATGGAGCATTCCAGCTGTTCACCTGATTGTGACAGTAGCTGCACCCGGTGCTGATAAAAATGCTGTTGAACTTGCTGCTAAGTCAGCGAAAGCGAATTGTCCTGTATCAAAACTTCTGAAAGCAGAAATCACAATGGATTTCAATTTTGTTTCAGAACAGCTTCAATCCTTGCAATAAGATCAGGATGTGCTGGCAGTTTTATCCGAAAGATATCTGTCAGCACGTCTTTCACTTCATTTACAGTTGTTAAACTTTTCTTTTCAGGATCCTTATTAAATCGATAAGTCGTAAAAACATTATTTGAAAGAGCATATCTTCCATTCTCTACCGGAAGTGCTGCAATCAAATTATTTCTAAAAATAGATGAGGGATGGGTATAAAGATAAAAGTTTGCAACTTCATAATCTATTGAATGTTGTTCCTGAAGGTCAAAGCGATAGAGCGTTTTCCATATGCCACCTACATTCGCCTCAATCTTATAATCCTCACCTAATCTTCCTAGACGGAAATTTTCATGAGTGGTTTTCAAATCCACTCCTTCCTTAAATTCAATGGGCACCGTTTGAGTCATTCCTCCAAATCCAACATCAGCAATATAAGTCTTTCCATCCAGGTCGATCGTCATCAACATGTGTGATCGTCGTGTGATGAGCTCTTCCGGCTGGTTATAAAGAACCCTTGCTCCCAGAGGACGAACTTTGAATCCAATATTTCGAAGTGCTGTCAGGAAAAGAAGGTTCTGCTCAAAACAATAACCACCACGACCTTCATTCAGGAACTTATTCTCCACAGATTCGATATCAAGTTTTACTTCCTGATAAAGAAATGGAGTTAGATTTTCAAAGGGAAATCGCAGTGTATGAAGACGATGAAGTTCATATAACGTTTCAAAATTCACTTGCGGAGTGCCTTTGAAACCAATTTCTTGAAGGTATTTATTCATGAGAGGGGTCTTCCAACTTCATTAGTTTAGATTTGTCCTCTGATGATAACTTTTTAAGACCCAATTGATAAGAAGCATTCATCCAGCCAAAGCCTTCTTTTGTAATATAAGAAAACTTTGTTCCCACATTCCCATATTCAGCAAAGACCTTATGAGATCTGGCCACAACATCGTACTTTTCAGGAATAGTACCATTATAGTCCATCGCATTTTTTGTGATCATGTAGAGCCACTTATAAATGAGCCGGTTCTTTTCTTTCTCAAGACCGTAATTCTCCAGACCTTGCCAAGCGAGAATCTGATGAGGGGCCCATCCGTTCGGATAATCCCACTGTCTTTCTTCTTTCTTGCCCATGACTTTATCGAGCGAACTCTTTGCAGTTGCGGCGAGGCCTCCCTGCGTTTCAAGATCAATAAGAGCAGATTTCACAAGATCTTTTGCCTCATCCGTGGAAAGAATATCGCCTGCCCACAATGGGTAAAAAGTTGTTGCGCTTATATACTCCGACTGAGTTTTTGATTTCCAGTTGTAATCAAAGAAAAATTTCTTTTTCTCATTCCAAAGAAGTTCCCGAATGAGTAATTTTCTTTTCTGTGCAGCGGCTTTGTACTTTCTTGAAAGATCTTTATCACGAATTAACTCCGACAAATCTTTTTCATATTTATAAAGGAGTGAATTTAAATCAACCGTGACGAAGTCCGAAGCGCGGTCAGTCTCGCCCACTCTCCAACGATAAGTTGTGTCGTGACCTGATTCCCTGACTGCACGATCTTGATGGAAAAAATCCATGAGATCCGGATCGTTGATTTTTCCATCATTAAATCTCTTCTTCAATTGAGAGAGATT
>JBEIQF010000174.1:0-6793 GCA_040376635.1 Halobacteriovoraceae bacterium | reverse complement strand
CCAAGTCTTGCAAAAATCTTCCTGTGTAAGACCAGATTTCTGGTACGCTTCGATGGCTTGCCTTCGCTCCTCCGGAGTATAAGGTCCATTGCGGTGTCGATTAGTGGTTCCTGAAGAAGAGTATTTCTTCACCCAATCGAGAGCCGTGTGATAAGAAATTTCTTCGCTTTTGATGAATTCAACCATATTTTTGCCAGACTCTTGATACCGTCTGACAAAATCTTTTCTGAACTCTTCTGGATACGTTTTTCTAGGGTTGCCCATTACTTCCTCCTGGTTGTTATTAAAACCAGTGGAGCGATGACAAAAATGATGGATTGATTAGATCAGAGAATCGGAAAGACTTTCGTTACACATTACAATCAATTGTTGCTGAAGTTGCTACGTAACCACCTGGAGTTGAATCTGGATTAGTTCTGTAAGCACCAGGTGCACCACTACACGGGTAATTTACGTTTGCAATCGCTGATCCTGCGAAAAGGATTCCCATAGGAAAAATAAGAGATTTCATTCTTGCTCCTTGAATGATTAATTTGAATTTTGAAAAAAATTATCGAGAAACAGCCAAGACTGGAGAGTAATGATTGAAGGGCCTCAATATTCTTTGAATAAATTATTAAGAGCAAATTCGCATTTGAGTACTCAAGATAAATTTACAACACGGATAGTCTCATCGGACCAAAAAAGCTTTTCTAAGAATGAAAATTGAATTTATCGGGGCGTTTATTAAGATTCTTAAAATCAAATCTTTAGATTGGTTGCTAAAAAAAAAGGGCCCCTTCCGGAGCCCTTCTCATTTCAACTTATTTAAAAATAACTTCGAAGCTCGTATCAACCGTGATCGATCCACAACCACCCTGATCACAGTAATTAGAACCGCTCACATAAGTCTTACAACCTTCAACTGCTACAACTTTTGCACCAAGAGTACGAACAGCGAATTCTTGAGCGCGAGCTTTATCCTGATTACAAAGAAGAGTCATTCTTGCTTTCATCGCTTCAGCATCTGCTTCTGTAGCAGCTACTTGCGAATAAGATTTAGAAAGAGTTGGAAGACCTTTGAGAGTTACGCCGTTAAGAACTGTTGCTCCGAAAGAAGCAGACGAAATAGCGAGACCTAGTACGAGTACTGATAATTTCATAAAGACTCCATGTTAATTAAAAGGAAGGAAAGATGCGGGAGTTTTCTCAAGATTGGAAGGCTTTGTCAGTGAGATTTCGTCGGTGTGAATTTAATACAATCAAGGTGTTGCAACGAAGTGTAGCAACACCTGTACGCTCTATTTTTTTGGTATCAGTTTAATAAAAAGGTTTTTTATTTCCTGAGAACTCAGCAGTGCTTTCATCGTCACACTTCCCGTCTCAGCAAGATAGTTTTCCCCGAGCTCCGTAAGGATTTTCAGATCTTCCGGCTGCACTGGAACCTGCTTCAAATAATCTGTATTGATGTGCGGAAGGTTTGAGCCTTTGAGGAAAACTGCTCCACCCGACATCCCTGCGCCGATGTTGCGCTTTGTTTCGCCCAAGATCCACACCATTCCACCAGACATATATTCGCAGGCGTGAAGGCCCACGCTTTCAACGATTGCTGTGGCGCCGCTGTTACGAACGGCGAATCTGTCGCCTGCGTTTCCATGAACGTACAGGGTTCCGCCAGTTGCACCATAAAGAGCGCAGTTTCCGATAATCGTATTTTTAGTTGGTTCAAAATGAGCAGCTTTTATATTCGGAGTGATGACGACTCGACCGCCCGACATGCCTTTTGCGACCGAATCGTTCGCCTCGCCTTCCAGACGGATATCGAGTTCTTTTACGTTGAAGACAGCGAAGCCTTGTCCAGCTGAGCCTACGAATTTGAGTTTCGCGGATTCAGGCATTGGCGTGTCGTGCTTCTTGATGTTTTTTAGGGAGTATTGGCCCGCAAGCATCGCAGGAACTGCGCGATCATAGTTTGAGATGTTGAAGTAATCGCGGGTTTCAAATTCTTTAACAACGAGTTCATTCAAGAGTTCGCGAGATTCTTCATGGAAGACAACATCGGGTGTATGACCATGATCGTGTATAAAATGATCGATAACGATTCCTTTGCTCTCGATGACGTCTGAAAACTTAGGATTCGATTCGAGGAGATGATTCATACCAGTGATGTGTTGAAGCGACTTCTGCCCCATCGTTGATAGAATCTCCTGAACTTCAAGGGCAACGCATTCGAGAAGTCTTACAACTTTCGAAGCTTGTCCTTTGTAGAGAGCTTTGAATTTTGGATTGTGAGTGGCAATACCAGTTGGGCATGTATTCTTCTCGCACACGCGGGCCATGATACAGCCTTCACCGACGAGAAGGAGTTTTCCGAAATCAAATTCATCAGCGCCGAGAAGTGCAGCAACAATAATGTCTCTGCCTGTGATGAAGCCACCATCTGCACGAAGAACAATTCGTTTTCTCATCCCATTATCAACTAGAGCGCGATGAACTTCGAGAAGACCGATTTCCAGAGGAAGGCCTGCGTGTTTCATTGAAAGAAGTGAAGCTGCACCAGTTCCGCCGTCTCCACCTGAGATCTGGATGATATCTGCGCCGGCCTTCGCTACACCAACACTGATTGCACCAATGTTGTCACCAGATACGAGTTTCACCGATACTTTGAGTTTCGGATAAAGTTCTTTAATCTCGTAAATGAGTTCTTTCAAATCTTCGATACTATAAATGTCATGTTGAGGTGCTGGAGAAATGAGATCCACACCCGGTGTTGTGAAACGCGCTTTCGCGATTTCTTCCGTCACCTTCACGCCCATGAGTTGTCCGCCTTCACCAGGCTTCGCCCCTTGAGCGATCTTGATCTGCACTTCCTGACCATTCACAAGATATTCTGCTGTCACTCCAAATCTTCCTGAGGCGATTTGTTTTACAGTGGCAACGATACCTTCTGATTCGTAAAATGGATTCTCGCCGCCTTCACCGGAGTTTGAGCGTCCGTTCACTTCACGGAATGCGAGGATGAGGTCACGTTGAGCTTCGGCACTGATCGCACCGAAGGACATGGCGCCACTTCCGAATGTCGTGAGGATTTCTTTATGAGACTGAACATCATTTAAATTTAGTGGTTGTTTTGCCTTGATCGGTTCAAGAAGGTGTCTGATCAGAAGAGGTTTCTCAGCTAAATCATTTGAGAGGTTTTTAAAGTGCTCAAATGATTTCTCAAGAGTTTCTTCTTGAAGAAGTTTATGAATCGCACGTGAGCGCGCTGAAGTGAGCGTATGAGACTCTCCAGACTTCATCGAAGCTTGTTCTTTATAGAGGAAGAGATTCGTGAGTTCTTCCTGATCAAAGCGGGCCGAATTCTTAATCAGATCAAGAAGCATCGGAAGCGTATATCCTCCGAGCACTGATACTTTCTTCTTAAAGAATGTATCCAGGACATCCTGACCTAGGCCCACTGGCGTGAATAGTTTTGAGCCTTGATACGAGCGGAAAACGGAAATTCCGCGCTTCGACATAACCCTGAGGACGCCTTCTTTCATTGCTTTCAATAGCTGTTTTTCACGTTCTTCGTGGAAGAGCTGAGATAAGCGCGGATCATTTGAATGAAGTGCCGTTTCGATCGCCATATAAGGGCAAACGGCAGAAGCACCGTAACTTAATAGACACGCGAGTTGATGTGGATTTCTCACATCCCCTGTTTCAAGGATCAGAGAAACACGAAGACGTTGTCCGGTATTACTGAGACCCATATTGAGATAAGACATCGCAAGGATCGAAGGAATCGGAAGATGGTCTTTCGAAGCTTTGCGATCACTCAGGATAATTAAGCTGAAACCTTTTTTAAGAGCGCGAATCGCCTCTTCCCGGATCTCATTCAGGCGATCCATGAAACCTTCAAGGTCACTGTTCGCCGGGAAAGTAATATCAATCGTATTGGATCTTAGATCCTGGTGAGTTGAGTTTTCTTTGAGCGAAGAGAGATACTCCATCTGCCCGAGTGAAATCACCGGTCCATCAAGTTCAAGACAGGGTTTCAGTGGAATAAATTCTTTCGGTTCAAAGATATTCGGTTTTCTTCCAAGGAACACACGCATATCAGTCACGATCTTCTCACGGATGTAATCAATCGGAGGATTCGTCACTTGCGCGAAGTCCTGATAGAAGAAATCAAAAATCGAGCGATGCTCATTTGATAAAAACGGAAGACAAGCGGTATCACCCATTGAACTTAAAGGCTCTTTCGCTTCAACCGTCATCGGGATAATGACTTTCTCGACTTCTTCTTTTGAGAAGTTAAAAAGCTTCTGTCTTGCGAGAAGATTTTCTTCCTTCATTTTTGGCGGAAGATATTTTACCTGAACAGTCTGAGGATCGAAGTTTGCACCCTTATTCTCCGGAAAATCTTTCGGATCAAGGAAGCTGATAGCACCTGACATGATGTTGATCGTAACCGATTCGCCGGATGATAAAGCACCCTTCGCTAAAATCGTTTCCTGGTCGATATTAAACACACCAGCTTCTGACGCCAGATAGAAGTGATCTTCAGTCTTCTGCCAACGACAAGGCCTGAATCCATTTCGATCAAGTCTCGCCCCAATATATTTACCATCAGAGAATGAAACCATCGCAGGTCCATCCCACGGCTCCATTCCTCTACTCCAGAATTTATAATAATTACTGTCTGTGTGTGCCGGCGGAATAAGGATCGCCATTGTCTCAGCTAGCTTTGGAATACCAGAACGGTAGCGAAGCGCCTCTGCAATTTCATTAAGCCCACCAGAATCACTGATCCCTGTATGAGTAACAAGTTCATCCGGACGTAGACCTAAATCTTTCTCGCGAGTGATTCCCCAAGCGCGGTTCCCTTCAATCGTATTGATCTCACCATTGTGAGCGATCAGGCGGAAAGGCTGAACCTTGTCCCAAGTTGAAACCGTGTTAGTACTAAAGCGTCTGTGAAAGAGTGCAAAATTAGTTTTATAAGCTGGATTTTGAAGATCCAGATAAAACTTCCCAAGATCTTCAGATCGGCAAAGGGCCTTGTAGATAATGTTTCGCGGAGACAACGAAGCAAAAAAGAATTCGTGGTGAATGCCATTCTCTTTTTCTTTGGATCGGGTCGTTTGGCGAGCGTGATAAAGAAGGCGCTCAAACGAATAAAGTGTTCGACAGTGATGAGGACGCGCAATGATCGCCTGAACGATCTTGGGCATCACCTTGAGCGATTGTGGGCTCAGGACAGCGGTATTTACCGGAACGTCACGGTACTCGACAACTTTGAGGCCATACTGCCAGAAGGTTTCTTCGAAAACCTGAAGTGAAGTCTTCTGCTTCATCAGGTCCTGAGGAATGAAAAGAAAGGCGACAGCAAATGTATCAGGCTCACGGTTGAACAATTCAAAAGGAATCGACGTCATGATCCCAGCGCCGTCTCCGATATTATCCGGGCCAACACCACCACGATGTTCCATGCACTCAAGAGCATGTACACCATGTTGAAGAATCTCATGCGTTTTTTGATTTTTTAGCGAGACCAGAAACCCTACGCCACATCCATCTTTTTCCAAGGAACCCTCACTTTCAGAGACCAGCCGTCTGATTCATCATGAAAGAAGCTCCATGCCAAATGACAACTTCTGGCAGTATATCAAATTTTGGCCAGAGCTAAGAATGAGGCCATAGAGGGTAATAAAGGTCTCTCAAATTTGCGGCTTCGACGTCGCAGGCGGGGTGCGCAAGGGTAATTAGGACTACCTATTTTCACTTCATCTAAAAAGTAGTCAAGCACCTTAAGCACTAAGGTTCTACACGTTCCAATGAAGCTGGATCCACTTCTTTTACAGGACAGATAAACTCATCTGGATTTAAACGATGTCCGTTAGAATTGATAATGTAGGTATGGATATCTTCTTCATTCTTTGATTTTAAATAAAAATAATCCTTTCCGTTAATTGTGAGTATCCCTAAAAAGTCTAACTCAGGAGATTTAAGATCATCTTTCATTAGTTCACCATATTCATTACGGTGCTCTTTCGATTCGACTGTAATGAAAGCCTCACCATTAAGTTTGAAGATTGATTTAGTTTCACAGTTTATCAGATCAATTTCTGAATTTCCTCGAACTTGGCAATTCTCATCTTTAGATAGCTTGTTTGTTAAATTGATAGCCTCACTAGTTTGAAATTTTGTAATAACTCCATCTAATGCAAATCTACCTCTTAAAGGAAGACCTGAAGTATCTTTCTGGATTTTGTATTTCCATAACTCTGCAACTGTCCCCGCACAGTTTGGTATTTCTTGGGTGACTCTTTCAACAAATTCAGATGAGTAATATTCACTATCATCAACCACTACAACCATTTTAGGTGGCCTTACCCCTGAACTGTATATGTAAACGAATTCCGAATCATAATCTAGAATTGAATAAGCCTTAGGTTCCTGGATAACAGGCTTGGCTGAGTCTTTAATCATCTTGATTTGATTTTTTTTTGATGGGGTTTTAGGAACAGAGCCACAACTAAAACTGAGTACTAGTAATGAAGAAAAAATGAATTTATTCATTTTTAAATTCTAGAGCATTTTAAAATTCTTGATACTTAAGAAATTTTAGAAATAAAAAGGGCCCCTTACGGAGCCCTATTGAGTATTTGATGCGAATCTCAACCAAAGGTGTATTGGAGCCTACTAAGCAAGTAGCGTAACACCGATGTAGTACTGATACGGAATCTGAACCACAGTTTTGTCTGTGATATGAGGCTTAACTTTGCGCTCGATTCTGTGCTGGATAAGCTTGATGTATGAAGGATCGCCT
>JBEIQF010000254.1:0-4993 GCA_040376635.1 Halobacteriovoraceae bacterium | reverse complement strand
CTAAAGAATTCTTCGCTTGAATCCGATAAGTACCAAAGGAGTATTTACTATGGTTTTTCGCACACTTGCCCTGTCTCTCCTTTTTATTTCAACACTTTCCTTCGCCCAAGGTAGAAAACCTGCGGTTGAAGATTTTGTTGGGATTGAAGTAGAGCAAGCTGAGAATGCGACTCCTAAAACTAGTGATGTCCTTTATAATCTCGAGCAGGATTTGAATAAAATTGAAGCCGAGAAAAATAAACCCGCACAAAAAGTAACGTCTGCACCTGCTCCTGCTTCAACAAACTGGAGCATGTCAGCTGTCATTGGAATTACTTTGCTACTTGGTCTGCCGATGCTTGTCTGGCTCATGATGATGAGTCATTTGAAGAAGAAAGCTTCTCTGGAAAGTGCTTCGAATATCGAGGTTCTTGAGAAGTATCGAAAAGAGCGCGAGAAGAAGAGCGAAGAAAACATCCGCAAAGTTTCTTAGAATCTCTGCCATTCCCCTCTGCCAACGTATTTCATAATTCGCTGAATGTGGTTGTATTGAACGGCAATTTCACGAGTGCCATCACCATCGATATCGTAAATGTTAACCATGAAATCCCTGCGCCAGTACTGTTCGCGGGTGCCTTCTTTCTCATGAAAGAAATGTGGCCCTTCGGAGATTTTCATCGTCTGAAGATCGTTATTCTCAAAACTCACAACATAGATTCTGGCAGTCGATTCAAAACGTCGTGACTTGATGACACCTTCATCAAGAAAGATGATTGCGGCCTTTAACGTTTTAGAGAGATGAACAATTTTAATTTTATAAATCTCACTATCCACTCCCATCGCCAGAAGTTTTGCTTCAAAAATCTTAGTCCCTGAGGAATTTCTGATTTCAATCCAGTCTACGCCGTCTCGTTTCTGAGGTTCGATTGTCTCTTCAAGTTTGTCGTCATTCAGGTCAAATTTGTAGGCCGAACCTCGAACGGAGAACTGGGTCTCGGCAGTTTCCTTCACGACTTCATTCAATTTAGGGATATCTCCTCCCAGAATTTGACGGTAATAGCGTTCGTCCTGAGCGTATGAACTCAGGCCTACCATCAAAAAGAGAGCGAAAATCAGCGTTTGCTGCACCATGAGTTTATTGTAACTTAAAGTCGCGTTTGTTAGTATTCATAGTTCAAAGGAAGGTTTTGCATGATTATTTCACTCGGTTTTATCCGTTCCAGCAGTCAGGTGCTTATTAAAGAACTTAATTGGCAGCAGAATTCTGTGGAATCAAAAATCATCGACGTGACGGATCTTCCGGATCAAAACCTCCAGGCGCTTTTCATTCATGACAATGAACACTTCAGCTCACTTGTTTCAATCCTTGAAAAAGAAAAGGCCCACTACCCTATTCTTGATGCTCAGGATGAAAACCTTACGATCTCTTCTTTTGAAACTCTCCCTGCCCAGCAGTTCAAGGACCTCTATTTGAAAGTCCTTAGCAGATGGACGATGCACCAGAATTTCAACTCGATTGAGAATTCATGGAAGATCACAAATCACTTCCGTGACCTCTGGAAAAAAGATCGCATCTCTTTCTTTGAAGAATTCTGGTATTGGATGAAGAGAAATCTTGGTGCAACTGACCTCACGATTCTTTTCAACGATGTGATTTCGACTGAAGAAAAAGATGAGAACAACGAGAAGAAAGAGCGTCCTAAACTTACTCAAGCTCTTCTTTCAGGAACTAAAAAAGCAAACTTCCAGCAAGGTACTGCTAAAGAAAAAGAACTCATGCAGACCTATCTTGATAAATTTCACGACACATTTGAAGTAACTGAATTCAACCCGGCAAAAGGGCAATTCGTTGCTACTGCTCAAGTGGAACGTTCGCCGATCATTTTCATGGCCAGAACGCCCCAGCTCAACCAGCTTCAGAGAACGCTCCTTGCTAGTATCTTTAATGGCTTGCAGCAATAAGCCGCTGATTCCGAGAACTTGTAAAATTTAGTATTGTAAGAATTTTCGTTTGTGAATTGCCTTTTGAGTTTGATATATCAAACCCATTAGCGAATTCAATTCTTAAACGGGGACTTCATGTTGTACGTGATTTTAAGTTTTCTTACGGCCTTCTCTCTCTTTGCTCAGTCAGATATCGACTCGAGACTTCAGGGATACATTGAAACGTTTCAATTAAAGACATTATCAAAACCTGCGAACGTTAATAAGAAGCTCGCAAATCTTGGACATGAGTTTTTTGAAACGAATCTCATTTCAGGTAACAAGAATATTTCATGTCGTGATTGTCACCACCCGCGTGCCATGACAATGGATGGTCTTCCACTTGGACTTGGTGAAGGTTCAAAAGGCATACAGGCCGCAGGACAAACTCGTACACAAGGTACTGGTAAAATTCTCGCAAGAAACACTCCTGCACTTTTCAATTTGAATGGCATGAATGTCATGTTCTGGGATGGACGTGTTTCATTCAATCCACTTACAAATGAACTTTCTACACCTATTCCTCTTAAGGCAGACGTAGCTAACACGCTTAACGGCGCTGTGGCCGCTCAGGCAATCTTCCCAATGGTAGATCATGCTGAGATGAGAGGAGAAAAAGGTACGAACGAAATCGCTGATGCAGTTGATGAATACGCTGCATGGGATGCAATCGTAGCTCGTGTAATGGCAGATGCTGAACTTAAGGCCATGCTTGAAGAAGTTTACCCTGGTGAGCAGATCAACATCGGTCACATTGGTAACGCTATCGCTGAATTCCAGAGAGCAGCTTTCTTCTACGCTAATACTCCTTATGATAACTACATCGCCGGTGATTTGAAGGCGCTGAATGAAATTCAGAAAATCGGTATGGATGTGTTCTTCAATAAAGGTAAGTGTGGTGAGTGTCACAAAGGTGAACACCTTTCTACTTTTGAATACCACAACATCGGTATTCCTCAGATCGGCCCGGGTAAAGAGAACGGTGACGATTTCGGCCGTTACCAGTGGGATAAATCTGCTGGGAATATGTATGCGTTTAAAGTTCCAGCTCTTCGTAACGTAGCTCTTACTGCTCCTTATATGCACGATGGAACATTCAAGACACTTGCTCAGATTGTTGAACACTACGACATGATTGTTGAAAGCTTCACAGGCTTCAAACTAATCAATAACTGGAAGAGCTATATTGAGAAGCTTGCTGATCACAATCACGATACAGATCTTTTAAGAGAATCGACTCTTTCTCCGAAACTTGCAAAAAGATTGTTCTTCGAGGAAGAAGAAGAGAAAGCTCTTACTGAATTCTTAACGACAGCTCTTACAGATAAAAAACTTGCTGCAATGGAAGTTGATGGCGACTACGAAACATACTTCCGTATGCAACTCCGCCCTTCTGGTTACCAGAAGCTAGATGCTTCATTCAACGGTCTTCGTGACAATGAAACATTCTACTACTTCGATACTCTTCTTGAAGGCGGTTACTACTTAAGAGAGGCCATTCAGCCTATCCGCCTTATCCTCATCAAGAGAAGCAACGGAACAGAGCTTGTTTACCGTGAACAACTTTATAAAACTGCAATCGCAGAAGACGGTGTGATTCTTGGCGGTCAATTCAACCGTAACGAATACAAAATGGTTAACGAAGCGACATTCGCACAGATTGAAAACGCTTACGTAGACATGTTCAACCGTATCTACACTTATAACGATGGAACAAAAGCAGAAGAAATTCCTCTTGCTGAACTTGCTATTATCAAATCTGACGTTGATACAATGAACGAATACTTCCACCAGATCGACTTCAAAGGTGCTGACAGAATTTCAGATGTCATGAACCAGCCTAAAGAAGAAGTATTCTACGTTCCTACTTCGTACAACACAAAAGAGACAAATACGTTCACAGTAACAGTTGAAGGCAAACCAGTTAAATGTATCCTTCAAAAATCTGTTCTTAGAACAGACACTGGTGCACTTGAAACAACATGGGCCATTGAATTTGAAACGAAGAAGATTCTTAAATCTGAATCAGAAAAATTCGGTAAGGCGTTGTTAAAGCAACTTGGTCTTGAAGCAAGTGAAGTTGGCGGTGGAACACCTAGCCCTTCTCACCTGACTCTCAAGGTTCTTGAACAGCTTGGATTAAACAGATAATAAAAAAAGGGCGCTGAATAAGCGCCCTTTTTTTTGCATTTTTTATTAAGATCCGAAATGACCGAGAGGCTCACCGGCCAGCACGTGGAAGTGAGTATGGAAAACAGTCTGTCCTGCATTTGGTCCCATATTCGTCACAACTCTGAATCCATCTTTCGTAAGACCTTCATTCTCAGTGTAGTGCCTGATTGCATTGAACACATCTGAAAGTTCCTGAGGATCATTTTTCGCAAGCTCATTCACATCGCGCGTGTGCTTTTTGTGAATGAAAAGCTGATGGATCTTGGCCTGAGGACGAAGGTCCTTAAAACCAATGACGTTTTCATCTTCAAATATTTTTGTCGACGGAATTTTTCCTTCAACTAACTTACAAAAAATACAATCAGACATACTACCCCTTCACGCGCTCGATTTTAGCGCCAAGTTTAGTCAGCTTCTCATCGATTTTCTCATAGCCACGATCCAGATGGTAGACACGCTGAATTTCACTTTGTCCGTTCGCAACTAATGCGCAAAGTATGAGGGCGGCCGAAGCACGAAGATCGGTACACATAACTGGTGCAGCACTTAACTGTTCAACACCTTCAATAATCGCCAGGTTTCCTTTGAGAGTAACTTTCGTTCCCATACGACCCATTTCTGGCACATGCATAAAACGGTTCTCAAAAATGGTTTCTGTTACGACAGAGTTACCATCTACAACACTCATAAGTGCCATCATCTGTGCCTGAACATCAGTTGGAAATCCTGGGTAAGGAGCAGTCTCGATAATTGCACCTTTTATCCTTGCTGATTTTTTTACTTGAACAAAATCATGACCAATCTCTAAATTTGCACCCATTTTAGTTAAGGTATCTAAGACGAAGCCAAGATGTTTTGG
>JBEIQF010000492.1:0-1830 GCA_040376635.1 Halobacteriovoraceae bacterium | reverse complement strand
CTTTTTCAGAGAACATCGCCACAAGAAGGTTAATCGCCTGGATGGATTTCTTACCTGAGCTCTGGATATGGATAGCAGCTCTTTGGATCACACGCTGAAGACTTAGAGAAATCTCCGGCTGGTACATGATACCGTTTTCTTTTGCGATCTCACGAAGCTGGTCGTTTCCAAACTGCTTGCGGTTCAGATCCTGGATTTCGTCTTCACTTAATAAAGAGAAGTTTGAATCCTCGTTCAAGAAGACAGCGAGTTCTTTTTTCAACTCTCCGAGATTTGCGCCACAATCAATCAGGATTTCGATGACGTTCTCATCATCAAGCATGGAAAGAAGGACGTTCTCAAGAGTTAAGAACTCATGACGTTTTTCATTGGCCCGTTTAATGGCCTTATTCAATATCTGTTCTAATTTTTGACTTATCATAGATTAACCTCTCTCTATCATTATACTAGAAGATGAAGCCGAAAGCGAAAAAGGCAAGGTAATGTCAGGAAGTTTTGTATAAGATTTTTTTTAAGATTCTGGCTCAGTACTGCACTTTAACGGGTGACCATTATCGCGGGCAAACTTAGTAACTTTAGCAACTTTTGATTCTGCAACTTCATAGGTATAGATACCGCAAACACCAAATCCACGAGTGTGCACTGCGAGCATGATAGATTGCGCTTCGCTTGAAGATTTTTGGAAGTATTTTTGCAGTACAAGAATAACAAATTCCATAGTCGTATAGTCATCATTATGCATGAGGACTTTATACTTACGGGGAGCCTGCAACTTTTCTTTGCGAATCGTTGCGACACCTGATTGTTCATCTTTTTCGGTTTCTGAAGACATATGTGTGGTTCAGTTGTTATTATTAGGAGGATGCACTATTAATTTTTGAAAGGCAATACTGTGGCCCTTGATCCATCAGCTCTTAAAAATCGTCTAACTAAAAACCAGAAGAAACTGAAAAGTTATCTCCAAAAAAATCAGATTGAAGCTTATCGGTTATACAATAAAGACATTCCGGAATATCCCTACTTAATCGACATCTATGGTGAGCATGCTGTTATTTATGAACAGGGGAAAAAACTTGGTGAAGAAGACCAGGCCAAACGTGAAGCGCACCAAAATGATATAGAAATAGCGTTATCTGAAGTGATGAACATCAGTGTTGAGAAACAACACTTCAAAATCCGCGAAAAACAAAAAGGTAATGAGCAATACCGTCCCCTTGATCCGCGCTCAAATGAATTCTTTACGGTGAATGAACCTCCTTTCAAGTTTCTCGTAAATCTCGAGCGCTACCTTGATACAGGATTGTTTCTTGATCACAGACCCCTTCGTCAGTGGCTACTGGCCAACACTAAAGACAAAAAAGTGCTGAACCTCTTCTGTTACACAGGTTCACTCAGTATTGCTGCAGCCACTGGCGGCGGGACAGTAACTTCAATTGATATGTCGAACACGTATCTGGACTGGGCCTATGAGAATTTTCTTCTGAATAAAATTGATCCCAAGAAGCACGTTTTCTATCAGGCAGATGTGTTGAAAGAGCTCATCGTCCGAAAAGATAATAACGAACTCTTCGATATTATCCTTCTTGATCCTCCAAGCTTCTCAAATTCTAAACGTATGGAAGAAGATCTTGATATCGACAGAGATCACCCGATTCTTGTGAGAGATACAATGCAGCTTCTCGCCCCGGGCGGGACTCTCTTCTTCTCAACCAATAAGAGAAAATTCGAATTACACAGAATCATCACTGAGACATATAAAGTGAAGGAAATCTCCCAGTGGACGATCCCTCAAGACTTCCATCAGACCAATATTCATAGAGCTTTTACGAT
>JBEIQF010000312.1:0-3960 GCA_040376635.1 Halobacteriovoraceae bacterium | reverse complement strand
TTTTTAGGTGAAGCAAAAGAAGCTGCTCCAGCTCCTAAAGCTCCGGTCAAAAAATAATTTCCGATCAGATTAGTTTATTTAAGAGTCTGGTTCCTTCTTCCTTGAGTGTAGTCCGTTACAAGTTATAATAATTCAATAACTTTGTAGGTGAAATGTGCGCTCACTAGCTCTATCAAAAAGCGGGATCAACAAGGTCCGCGGCCATCAATTTGAACTTAAGGTTTCAGACTTTTCTGATTCAATAAAACCACTTCCTCCGGGAGAGTGGTGTTTTATCAATATCTCTCCAACTGAATATGCTGTTGGCTTTGTGAATCCACTCATAGACGAAAAATATTCGTGTGCCCAGGTTGTAACTAGAGTGACGCCTGAAGAGATGAAATCATTTAGCGCTGAAAAGTTTGTTATTCAAAAAATTCGTGATGCCCATAAACGCCGAATGCAGTTTAAGGGATATGAGAAAAGTTCCAGACTTTTCTACGGAGTGAGTGACGGATTACCTGGACTCATTATCGATTGCTTCATTAATGCCTCTATTATTCAAATTAATACGGCTGGCCTCGACCGATTTCGTGATGTGATCCAGAAAACTGTTTCTGAACTAATGGATACTAAAGCATACCTTCTGGATAATCCAAAATATCGCGAGAAGGAATCACTTCCGACTTTTGCTACTGAGGCATTGCCAGAATTGAACGTGGAAGAGAATGGTCTTAAGTATAAAATTCGCGCTGAAGTTCTTCAGAAAGTGGGATTCTATTACGATCATCGCGAAAATAGATTTCAGTTGATGCAGGTTCTATCGAGACTTGCACATAAGCCGTCTCGTGGAATTGATTTATTCTCCTATGCAGGTGCATGGGGGATGAGCGCTCTTAAATCAGGTGTGAAAGAAGTTCACTTCGTTGATCAAGGTGATTTCGAAGCAGAAGTGAATGAAGCATTAAACTTGAATCAGTTCAACGGTCAGGGAAAATTCTTTCGCAGTGATGTGTTTAAATATCTGGATGATTCAGTTCAAAAGAATCAGAAATATGATCTCATCCTTTGTGATCCTCCTGCTTTTGCCAAGAGTGCATTGCAGAAACCTGAAGCTCTCACTGGTTACACGAAACTTCATCGTAAAGTTTTTAAATCAATCAGCTCTGGTGGACTTGCAGCTTTCTCAAGCTGTACCCATTATGTGAGCCATGAGGAATTCCAAAAGAATGTTCTCGATGCAGCTACCAAAGAAAACAAAAAAATACAGTTGATCTATAGTGGAATGCAAGGATTCGATCATCCTGTAACTTCGCTTGATGATCGTTCAAATTACATTAAAAGTTATTTCTATATTGTGGAGTAAATTATGAGTACGCAGGAAAAAGTTCACGGAGTTATTAAGCAGGCCAAAACTATTATTTTTGGACAGGATGAGCTTCTTGAATCCATCATCGCAGCACTTATCTGTGAAGGTCACCTTCTGATTGAAGGTTTACCAGGTCTGGGTAAGACTCTATCAGTTTCAATGATGAGTAAACTTTGTGATCTTCAGTTTCAGCGCATTCAGTTCACACCTGATCTTCTTCCTTCAGATCTTATCGGGACGATGATGTATAACCAGCAGAAGCAGGAATTTACGACAAAGTTCGGACCTATCTTTACTCAACTTGTTCTCGCAGATGAGATTAACCGTTCACCAGCGAAAGTTCAGGCAGCTCTTCTTGAAGCAATGGCGGAAAAACAAGTTACGATCGGTGAAAAAACTCACAAACTCCCTTCACCATTCGTTGTACTTGCAACTCAGAACCCGATTGAGCAGGAAGGAACATATAATCTTCCTGAAGCACAGCTAGACCGTTTCATGATGAAAATATCAGTTGATTATCCTGACTTTGAAGCAGAGAAAAGTATTCTCGGTCTTAAGCCAGGTCAACTTGATCTCAAGCCAATGATCAATCAGGATGACCTTTTCGCGCTGAAAGAAAAAGTCGAAGCAATCTACGTTGATGACAAAATAAAAGACATGATCATCCGTATCGTTCACGCTACTAGACCTGGCAGCAAATTCTTCCTTAAGAAATATGACGGAGCGATCACTGCAGGTGCATCTCCACGTGCTTCAATCTGGTTGTATAAGATTGCTAAGTTTAAGGCGTTCATGGATGGTAAAGATTTCGTATCTCCGGATCATCTTCTATCTATCGTTCCATCTGTGCTTGGCCACCGTGTGATTCCCTCGTATGAAGCTCAGATTGATAAGTTGAATACAAGAAACCTTGTGGCCACTATAGCGGCGAATGTTCTTTAATCTATGAACTTAAAGGAAATCGAAAGAGTCGTTGGGATGATCCAGACTCACATTTTCCGAAACTCGAATGCTTACTCTGCGGGTATGCTGAAGTCGCATTTCCGCGGCTCGGGATTACAGTTCAGAGAGCATCAGGTTTATGTTCCTGGTGATGATGTTCGTTTCATTGACTGGAAACTTTCTGCTCGTTCTTCCAATACATATATCAAGACTTTCGAAGAAGAGCGTAACGTTGAGATCGTTGTTTTTGTGGACCTCTCACATACACTTCTTTATGGATACGAGGGTGTTTCGAAGCTTCAGGCCATGATTGAGATTGTGGCATTACTTTATATCCTGGCTGGAGAAACTCATGACCTTGTCAGAGTTGTCATCTGGTCTGAGAAGACACTAAATCTTCCTCCTAAAAAAGGTAAGGAAGGTTTGACTCTGTTTATTTCCTTCCTTGAAAGACTTGGTCTTCTTGATGAAAACGGCAAAGTGATCCTTAAACAAAAAGGTGAGTTGAATTCTCACACTGAAGAAAACAAGATTGCCCAGATCAAGGCTTTTCTCGCACGTAGAAAAGAAGTTATTTATCTTGGTGATTTAAGTCTCGTGAAGAATAAAGATATTTGGAACAAGATCCTTGATAAGAAAAATATGAACTGTTTCCGAATCTACTCACCGGTTGATAAGAATACAGATTTGCCATTCATGTTTAAGGTGAAAAATCCTCTAAACGGTAAAGGCATGGTTCGTGATTTGAAGGGTGTTGAAAAAGAACCAATGTTCCTGAAGGAAAGATTCAAGGAAATTGGTGTTCATGAACGTTATTTAGAAAAATTTGTTAAAGAGCTCGTGTGAAGATAACTGCATTTTTTATTCTTATTTTTCTTTCATTTTCTTCACTCGCCGGAGTGTTGAAGGTAGATATCCGTTTTCCGGAAGGAAAGATCAAACAGGGTGCTATTGTTCCCGTTAAACTTATTTTTGATCTGCCTGCATCTCAAGGTCTTCCTTTAAATAAAATAATTGGCGAGACTCTTGGAAATACCTTCTACGTATTCAAGGCCAAACCTCTTGTCACAAAAGACAATTGGACAGCTTTTGAGTCGGATGCAGAAATCATCGTTGCCAAGATTCCTGAATATGAACCGGTAGCATTCAAATCTGGCGATAACGACGTTATGGTTACATGGAATGAAGTTGAGTTTGTTCCAACTGAAGCTCCTAAAGAACTCATTTACGGAACTTTTGAAATCCCTTCACGTGCAAAAATTCTTCTATGGTTAAGTATCCTGGCCGGAATCATTCTTGCTGGTTTAGTGGGATGGAAAGTGAAAACCAAGCTTTCGGCTAAATCTGCTCTGAAGTCCCGTCGCGCCGCTATTAAGGATGAAGTTCTTTCCGCTCGAGAATATGCTGACGTCGTGAAAATCTGGCAAAAGAAATCTGCGATTGTTAAAGAGTTTCCGGTTTTAGACAACAACTTCAAAGATCTTGAAACAGTATTATTTAAATACCAATTCAAACCTACCCAATCTGAGATTGAAAAAAGTGAAGTCATGAATGCCTATAGGGAATTTGTGAATAAGTCTCAAGGGAGATTTGATGGAGTTTAAAAATCCTCTTCTTCTTTGGTTTGGTGTCGCTGCTGGAGTCATGTGGGCACTCGATTACTGGAAAGT
>JBEIQF010000374.1:0-3154 GCA_040376635.1 Halobacteriovoraceae bacterium | reverse complement strand
TTGAGCTGAATCCGGACCTCTTTGTCCCCGATCATACGGACAAGAAATGCCCCTTTTCCCTTAATCGCATAGAAAAGTTCGCAGTTCACCGGATTGTAAACGACCCCGGCAAGTGTTGTGCTGCCTTTGCAGATCGCGAGACTCACGCCAAAAAACGGGACTCGATTGAAGAAATTGTTTGTTCCATCCAGAGGATCAATCAACCAAAGGTACTCATTTTCTTTTGCGCCTTCCATTTTAAGTTCGCGCGTAAAAGAATCTTCTTCAGAAAGGATCAAGTGATCCGGATAAACTTTTTTAATTTCCTGCATGACATACTTTTCAGACAATACGTCTGCTTCAGTGGCCACGCCCTGTTTTCCTTTATCGATGATTTTCAGAGGAGAACTATACGATTGAATGAGATGATTATTTAAAATCTCGCCGCACTTGAAAGACCAATCGATCATTTGATCGAGAACTGTTTCAAGATCAATAGTCTTCGTTGTCTTCGGAGCCTTCGCTGCTTTCGTCTTCGTTTTCTGGATTTTTTTCATGAATTAACTGCTCTAATGTTTGTACTTCGTCTTCAGTAAGTTTTTCTACGGGCACGGTATAGGATTCTGTCAGCCACTGACCTAGATCAATAAGCCTGCATCGTTCAGAGCAAAAAGGCCTGAACTGTGAATCATGGTAAATGAATTTCTTCTTACAGGTCGGACAAGTGACCTCTAATTTTTTCATAACAATACTCTGTTTTTCAATAATTCAAACTTATGGAGAAACTCTTCAGTATAAGTTATTTCATTGTCATCAATGCGGTCTACTAAAAATAATCCACGGACAGAATTAGAACCAAACACAGCATCAGCTTTCAACAACTGATCCATCGTTGTTTCTGATTCTTCAAAATCATTGAAGTAGTCCATCGCTACATCACAAACTTTTCTTCTCATGACACCTTCGAGTACGTTTGGGCCCGTCGGAGCTGTATAAAGCTTATTGTGTCTTACGACAAAAATATTTGCGACAGAAGATTCAAGGATCTGATCTTTTGCATCCAGGAAGAGAACATCATCATCACCTGGTTTCAGGTAAATTTTTTGAGAAAGTATTGTTTCAAGATAATTTCCGGTTTTGAGATAGGCCGGCCACCAATGAGGACGTTTTGAAATTCCACATGTACGAAGTTTCAATGGACGTTCATTCTGGCGGGATAAATCAAACACGGAATGACTGATATGAATTTTCAAATCCTGAGAAGAAATAAGGCCAGTTTTGATAAGACCTCTTGCCTGCTCTCGATAGACTGTTAGTCGTACAACTTTGTCTCCGGTAAGATCCTGAAATGTACCTTCCATCCGGTTTTTAAGAATGGCGACCCAGTCTTTGTCGTCAGTGAAAGGTCCGTAGACGAATTCAACTCCGCGTCTCATTCTTTCGAAATGTAGATTCCAGTCCTTCACCACTCCATCTATCATTCGCATGGTAGTGAAAACAGACTCACCATACATGAAGGCTCTATTCTGGCTATCAGTCACAAGATCCCCTTAAAACTCGGGCCAATTCTTTCCCACTCATGATAGCTTTGATGAGGAGTTTCAAACTAGTAATTTTTATGATGCGACTAACCATCATTGGTTTCGGAAACCAGGCTAAATCCTGGGCCCTAAACCTCAAAGATTCAGGCTTTCCTATTCGCGTGGCGCTTAAGCCCGAGAGTCCTTCCATTGATTCTGCCATCAAACTTGGATTCGATGTTGTGGAAATTGGCAGTAAGCAGTTTTTTGATGATTCTGCCTTTGCCCTTCTGACTCCGGATCAATCTCATCACGACTTCATGACAACACATGGGCACCTTTTTAAAGAAGGCAGTGCTATACTTTATGCTCATGGATTTTCATTACTCAAATATGGTTTTGATAAAAAGTTTCCTCACCTTCAACATGTTCTCTATGCTCCTAAGTCGATCGGTTCAGAACTTCGCAGACAATTTGAATTGAAAGGAAAACTTGGTGCAGTCTACTCTCTGGAACATTACCAGGGTGACTCAACTCAGTTTGAAAAGTGGTTGCTTGAATTAGCGGCCGCCATGGGAATCAACATGGGTCCATTCAAAACCAATTTTAAAAATGAAACCCAGGCAGATCTATATTCTGAGCAAGGTCTGTTATGCTCACTTGTTCCCTACGCTGCCGGAGAAATGTTTCACCATCTGGTTGAAACTGGAATCGAGCCGGAACTCGCCTACTTTGAATGTTGGCATGAACTAAAACTGATCGTGAACGCGATGGTTGATAAAGGTCCGGAAGGTTTTTTTGATCTCATCAGTCCGAATGCACTCATCGGTGCAGAGAAAGGTTATCAGCGCCTCTTCACTCCCGAGTTTCACAAGAATATGCGTTCCCTCCTGACTGAAATTCAGGACGGAACTTTTGACAATGAAATTGATAATACGAATGTAGAAGAAACGAGAAAGATTATTCGCAACCGATGGCATAAATCTTCTCTCATGAAAACGTTCAACGATATCAATCAGGATAAGAAATGAAAAAATTAAATTTACGAGATATCAAAAAAGCAAAACAGAAAAATCTTCAGATGCTGACTTGTTATGATTATCAGACGGCACAACTTCTGAATGAAACTGATATTGAACTTATTCTTGTTGGCGACAGTCTTGGCAATGTCATGCTTGGATATGAAACAACTGTTGAAGTCACTCTGACTGAAATGGAAGTTTTTAGCAAAGCTGTTCGCAGAGGCGCACCTGATAAATTCCTGATTGTTGATCTTCCTTTTGGCAGTTATTCAACAATCTCTCAGGGCATTCATTCAGCAACAAAACTTTTCCAGGCAACGAAATGCGAAGCTATCAAACTTGAAGGCGCGTTTCCGTATCAATTAAAACTCATAGAACGCCTCACTCAGACTGGTATTCCAGTTATGGGTCATATTGGTTTAACTCCGCAATCCGTTCACCAGCTAGGTGGATATTTCACGCATGGTAAGAATGAAGACGATGCCTCACGTCTTATGAGAGAGGCCAAAGCTCTTCAGGCCGCAGGATGTTTTTGTATCGTGCTGGAGATGGTGGAAGAATCTGTCGCGACTAAAATTACTCAGGAGCTTTCAATTCCTACAATCGGAATTGGAGCAGGTAAAAAAACCGATG
>JBEIQF010000449.1:0-2409 GCA_040376635.1 Halobacteriovoraceae bacterium | reverse complement strand
TTCTTCAAGATCAATAAAAACGGTTCGTTCAAGCTTCTAGCAACAGTTTCAGACAGCTTTATTGAGTGTAAGTAATTTCTCCCATAGAATAGGGAGTATGATTTATTCATTACTCCTTATTCCGTTTCTCGCCTTCGCCCACATCATCCAGGATGATGTTTCAGTCACAGATAAAACCAGACATTCATTGAAACGAGTTTGCACCAAGATGGGGTATGTTGATTCTCCGTTGATCGATATCATTTCTGGTACGCAGATCGATTGTATGGGCCGCAAAGTGGACGTAGGGGAGTTTTGCGATAAAGAGCTCGCTCAGGATCCGTATTACCTTCGTGCATTCATCGATAAGGATAAAAACGAAGTCGTGTGTGTGACTGGTAAAAAAGTTCTGTTCAAGTATCTCTGTGTGAAGTTGAGTGATAAGGCGATGTGCTCCCAGGATGCGAAGGTGAGTTGTGCTTACATTCAGAAAAAACTCGCGAAACGTCTTGATATGGTTCACGCCTCTTTTGTTAATAATGAAAAAGGTATTAAGCAGCTCAATTGTTTTTTTGAGTCGCTTCCGTTGAAAGATAAACAGGGAATCTAAACACGGGAATTTTTCCTGCATCACTAGAACAATTTTTCTCTCGCCTCGCACTCAAATCCTTCAGAATTACGTATTTAGAAATTTCATGACCGGTCTCTTTCTTGCTTTCCTCCCTTCTGGAGGAATCAAATGGAAACACAACTACAGACTTGTTACTTCACTAAGAAAGGCCCTGCCCTCGTTACTCTTTTCGGATACGCAACAAAAAGTGTCCCCGGACTTGAAATCAATGGCCTTGGCAAATACGGCCGCTCGATCAAAGAGAAAATCATCTTCGTCACACGCACGAGAAATCTCCCCAGTCCTCTTAAACGGTTTGTTTTGAATGTTGAGCTGTCTGATGATCTGGGTGATATCGAAAGTTCTTCAGTGAAATGGCTCGAGTATCCACTGCTTCTTCATTACTGGTTTCTCGCAGGGCTTCTCCCTATTTCAAAACTTGATAACTGCTTCGCAGTTGGTTCCCTCACTCCAAGTGGTCTCGTTGAAGAGCCATTGAGTGAGATGGTGGTGAGCATGTGTGATCAGTTTGATCTCCACATTATTTCTTCGTATCACGACTTGAATACTCCTCGAGGAGTCATCGATGGGAAGGATTTGTTTGGTTCAATTACACAATTGGATTTTAAGGTCTTTCAGATGGCAAATTGACTTTTGTGCATAATATGTGTATACTTAGGGAGGTCGTGTGCCAACCATATTGTTAGTCGAAGGCTTTCGATTTTTCTTCTATTCTAACGAAGAAGATAGAATGCATGTTCACATAGAGTTCCAAGGTAAAATCGCGAAAATTTGGCTGGATAATTTTGAGATAGCAGAGAACTTTGGCTTCAAAGATTTTCAACTGAATAGGATTCAACGAATTGCGAGGAAGTATGAAAAAGAAATCAAAGAAAAGTGGATCTCATATTTCGGATGAAGCTTGGGATAAAAAATTTGATGAAGCAGCAGAAAGAGCTCTCAATGCTCCAGATAGCGCTGTTAAAATCAGAGTGAATACTTTTATCGATTTAGATATATATAAAGCCTTACATGAAGAAGCAGACCGAACCGGTTCAAAGTATCAAACTCTCTTAAACAAATATCTCCGAGCAGCCGTCTTAAAAGAAGTCAGCGAAGCAGACATAAAAGCTATCAAGATTGCCCTTACGACTTAAATCGAAAGAGTCTGCGCGAGCGTCTGGTACTCTGTGAAGTTATGATCCGCTTTAGTCGTGCAGTTCGCGAGATCAGTCATGAGGACTTTCCCGTTTTGAACAACAGTCACTGAAGGATAGTTTCCTGCGAGTAGAGCTTCAACCGCCATATTACCCATCTGAGAAGCGATAAAACGGTCATTAGAAGTTGGAGAGCCACCGCGCTGGATGTGCCCCAGGATCACGACGTGAGTGTCCATATGGTACATGTCTTTGAGAACTTGCTGGATCTCATAGCTTCGTCCGGCAACCGGGCCTTCAGCTACGATAATGATTGATGATTCTTTTCCGCGCGCGATACCACGCTGAATATCATCCACTAATTTTTGATGATTCACTTTCTCATGTGGAAGTAGAACGTTTTCTGCTCCTGTACAGACTCCAACTTTGAGAGCGATTGATGAAGAATTTCGTCCCATCACTTCAACGAGGAAAGTACGTGCATGAGAGTGAGCAGTGTCACGTATTCTATCGACAGCTTCGATAGCTGTCTGAACTGCTGTATCAAAACCAATTGTGTATTCTGTATTTGAAATATCGTTATCAATTGTTCCTGGAATACCAACCACTGGGAACTGATGCTCATCCCAAAGTGCCTTCGCACCGTTGAAAGAACCGTCACCA
>JBEIQF010000210.1:0-6163 GCA_040376635.1 Halobacteriovoraceae bacterium | reverse complement strand
GATCAATCATGAGCCGATCGTTGGTATGACGCTTGAACAGGCGATTGAAAGAATGCGTGGAAAAATCGGAGACAAGATTCATCTTGGAATCATTCGTGATGGTGAAGATGGAATCAAGCACTACAATCTTAAACGTGAAATAATCAAAGTGAAGCCGGTTAAAGCTGAGCTTCTGCAGGAAAAATACGCTTACGTTCGTTTAACACAGTTCCAGAAACGTTCTGCTGAATCGATTGAAGAGTCATTGAAGTCAATGAAGGCAAAAGCGAAGAACGGTCAATTTGCCGGGATCATTCTTGATCTTCGTTCAAATCCAGGCGGACTTCTGGATCAGGCCGTGGATGTTTCATCTCTCTTTCTTAAAGAAGGTATTGTTGTAACAACTGAATCGCGTGATCCAGCTAACAAAGATATCCGTTACGTTAAAAAATCCGGTTATAAAGATCTAAAAACTCCGATGGCGGTACTTGTGAATGGTGCTTCAGCATCTGCTTCAGAAATCGTTGCAGGAGCTCTTCAAGATTACGAGCGTGCAGTCATCATGGGCTCACCATCATTCGGTAAAGGCTCAGTTCAGACCGTTGCTCAGCTAGATAAACAAACTGGTGTAAAACTCACAATTGCTCAGTACATGACGCCGAAAAACAGAAAGATTCAGGCGATCGGTATTACACCTGACGTTGCCATCGAAGAAGTTAGCCAGGCAGAATTTGAAAAAGGTCTAAAAGATGACCGTTATATCCGCGAGAAAGATCTTAAAGGTCACCTGACTGCTACGATCGAAACTCCGGAAGAGAAAACTGCTCGTGAGGCATCTGAGCGCAAAGAACGTGCAGAAAGAATCAAGGCGATGGAAGCTCGCAGAGAAGCAGCTAAAAACAAAGACGCTAAAAAAGAGAAGGACGATGATCTCTTTAAAACTTATCAGCCAGCTGACGATTATCAGGTGCTTCAGGCAATCAGATATCTTCAGGGTTTCAAAGTTTTTGAATCGTCGGTTAAGACAAATCAATAATGATGGGATTTGATGCGGCAACGGTCTCAGACCTTGTCGGTTCGATTAAGAACGCCTTAGAAGATCAGTTCCAGGAAGTGATGGTTCAGGGAGAAGTGACGAATCTTTCTCCCTCAGGTGCAGGCCACTGGTACTTTACACTCTCTGATGAAAACTCTTCCATCTCATGCGCACTCTTCAAGGGTGATGCTCTCAGAAATCCACTTATCAGAAATCTCAAAGACGGTGACAAAATTGTCATCGTTGGGCCGATAAGTGTTTACGCTAAACGCGGAACTTTCCAGTTACTCGCAAAAAGAATTTTTCCTGCTGGCGAGGGACAACTTAAACTTCAGTATGAAAGATTAAAAGCACGACTTTCTCAGGAAGGTCTTTTTGATATCGAGAAGAAAAAGGCCATTCCTTTGTTCCCAAAACGTGTGGCCGTGATCACTGCTGAACACGGAGCTGCTCTTCAGGATTTCCTGAATGTCATGAAGAGAAGATCTTTATGGCTCGATATCCTGATTGTTCCCGCACTTGTTCAGGGAGACGGTGCACCTCGCTCGCTACTTGCAGCTTTGAAAAAAGCAGAAGCTCAAAGTGACATTGATGTCATCGTTCTCACTCGTGGTGGGGGAAGCATGGAAGACCTTTGGGCCTTCAATGATGAACACCTCATTCGTGCCATTGCTGATTGCAAGATTCCTGTGATCTCGGCAGTCGGCCACCAGGTGGATTACACACTTTGTGATTATGTCTCTGATCATCGATCTGAAACTCCGACTGCAGCTGCGGAAACTCTTTCTCAGCCCCAGACTGAATTGAAATCAAGACTCGTTTTCTGCCAGACTCACCTGAAGTCTGATTTATTCAAGCTCTATCAGCATGTTCAACTTATGACTCAGAAATTTCATCCACGTGAACTTCTGAATCTTATGCGCACAAAAATCCATGAAGCAGAGAAAAGGCTTTCCCAGATTCATTTAAAAGACCGTGCTGGCGAGCTGATTGGACTTCCGGAAGCCGCACAAAGAGTGGATGAGTCTATTCTCAAGCTCACGCACGCCATGGATATCAATTCACGCAGCATGAGTGATAAACTCACTCGACTTGAACAAGTCATGAGTGCGCTTAATCCATCAAGTGTTTTGAACCGCGGATATTCCTATGTCACGACATCTGAAGGATCAGTGATCACTTCGGCGAAAGATTTCAATCAAACTACCAAAAATACAAAAATAGATATTATCTTCCATGACGGGAAGGGTTCAGCTTTAAAGGATTAATATGAAATTTCTGGCCGTAACATGCCTTTTCACTCTGATTGCCTCATGTGCATCAGCAGAAATTCCTAAGACAAAAGAAATGACAATCGCACCAGGTGAAGTGCGTTGGGTACAGTTTGATATCCCGAATGAATCAGTTACATTTCACTGCCGTAATGAAGAAGTAAAACTTGAGAAGAAAGGCAAGAAAGCTCAAGGGATCGTGATGGCGAGTTACTTCTCTGAACTCACTCCGTTTACATGTACATTAAAAGAAAAAGATAAAGTGCTTCAGGAAATCTTCTTCAAAGTAGAAGGAAGAGAATATAAAGCTGAAAAACTCAGAGTCGAACCAAAACACATCAAACTATCTGCAAAAAATCAGAAGCGTGCTGATGAAGAACAAGTCGTCCTGAATAAAATCTGGGCATCTTCGCCGACAAAGCTCATGTTTGAGACTTCTTTCAAACAGCCAATGGATAGCGTTGTCACAAGTATCTACGGCACAAAACGTGTTTATAACAAAATGAAACAAGGCCAGCATCTTGGTACAGATTACCGTGCCGCAATTGGCGATAAAGTTCCTGCTGCGAATGCTGGTAAAGTCGTTTTCGCCGGAGATCTTTTTTATACAGGATGGACTGTGATCATCGATCATGGTCTTGATATCTTTACAGTTTATGGCCACTGTTCAAAAACTCTTGTTGAAGCAGGACAGATGGTTGAGAGAGGGCAGATTGTCGCTCTTTCAGGAAATACCGGAAGAACCTCTGGACCACATCTTCACTGGGGTGTTAAAGTGCAAAACCAATACATCGACGGCTATGTGCTGATTGAAGAAACGAAAAAATATTTCAAAAATTAATGCAACAATACTCAGGGCTTTTACAATTCAGGATTGATCCCTTGTTATCTCCGGACTTAAGGAGAACACTGGAGTCTTTGCTTGGAAACCTGAGAGAAGCTGAGATCGCTGATACTCTGGAAGTACAGAAAACCAAAGACAAACTCACTGTTGATTTTGTTTCGGAGAGCTCACTTCACATGCTCAAGGCTGGACCTGAGTTCAGAATCTGTCTTCTCGATAACAATCAAGGTCTTTTCAGCTTCGGCCAGAATATCAACGAGTCTCTCGCTGATGCTGTTCTTGATGACAGCCTTGATATGAAACAACTCGAGAGACTCATCTCTCCTGCCTTACAAAAACTCATCCGCTCGAAAGAAGATGTCTTCATCACACTCGGATTAAAAAACATCCGTAAATTTGAATCGAAAGTTAAACAGGTAACCGCGAAGAAAGCTGAAGAAGCCTTCACTTCAGATACATTGCTTAGCTATGCTCAGGCCCTCGTGGATCTGGAAAAAGAACTTATCCAGGCCGATGATCTTTCAAAACTCGAAAAAGTTCTTAAGCAATTCGCGAAAGTGAATATTGAGAAATCGAAGTTTCAGTTTCTTTCTGCCGGAAATCTTGCCGAGCTTAGTGCTTCGGAAAACTTCCTCCTGCTTCCACCATTTAAAGGTGAATTCATTGCGATGGAGATGAACTGGGATGAGGATGATATCTTCAAGCTCATCAAACGTTTATTCTTCTTCTATACGCTCGTAAACTTCTTTAAGTCTCAGCACGATATCGAAGATCCATTCTTTGATGAAGCTCTCTGGGAAGGCGTCCTCGACAGCATTCCATTCCCGGTAGCTCTTCTTTCTCAGAATGGTGAAGTTCACCAGCATAACTCGTTATTTGCAAAACTCTCTTTTCCGCCAAGTAACTGCTTAAAGCTGAAGCTTCGTGAGAAGATCATGATTAACGATATCCCTTACAATATTTACCGTAAGGAAGTTCACCATCTTGATCAGGAAAAAATCCTTTTCGTTTTCTTCACAGAAAGTTTCTTCCTGAAAGGGGATGGAAACCTCACGCCTTCTGGCCAGGAACTAGGGATCATCTCATCTTCAATTGCGCACGAATTGAACAATCCGATTGCCGGTATCCAGGCCGCTTTAAGTCTTCTCCAGCTCGATGAATCCCTGAATCAGGAAGCTTCACAAACGCTTCAGGAAATGAAAAACGGGGCGATGAGATGTAAGCAGCTTATTGAGACCTTTCTAGGATTCTCGAGAGCGAATCCTAAGAATATAGTTTCAGAATCGGCGATGAGTCCGATTGATATCTGTTATCAGCAGGCGCAGAATCTTCTCAGGTTCCGTACGGTTGAAAGTGGAATCAGGTTTAATTTTGAATCCATCAAGCACGCTGATTTCCGGGCCCAGGTGAATCCGTCACTTCTTACGATGACGTTCTACTTGATTCTCGGCGAACTGATGACGTTGTATTCACACCAGCTACTTGTTGCGAATAAAAACCAGATTGAGAAAGTGATTAAAGGGGAGATTATTGAATCCTCTCAGGAAATCCAGATTCAGCTTCATGAATTGAACATCTCAACTCTGAGCCTTTCAAAGCTTATCCAGAACCTTCTGACGATAGAGAATTTCGTTCTTCAGGTTTCAGATTATTCACTTCGATTTATCTATAACCCATAAGAAGGTTCCAACACACTTTTGGTTGAGAGTTGAGTCAAATCTTGACACATTTCTCAACCAAAAGTGTGTTGGAACCCTCTAGAGATGTTTTTTTGGGAAGGCGTAACGATCCACTTCATCTGAAGCAAGTTTCTCAATTCTATCGAGATACTGCTTACGATCATCTTTGATGTCTGAATTTTTCAGCGTGAGATAAAGTCCCGGTTCTTTATTGAGTGAATCACTGAAGAGACTCAGGAAAATATCTTTGATGTCATTCTGAATGAAAATCTTCTTCTTACTCTTTTGTTGAGTCTCAAAACGAGTGACCTGACCTGAAAGAAACTGATGAAGTTTCTTCTTGTGAGAAGGGAACTTGAAGATGAGCTGTGAGTACGGCGAGAAGTTCAGGAAGCTATAAACAATGTACTGTCCGCTGATGAGATGAGGAGTCACAACAAAGTCATGCTCATCCATGAGTTTCGGAGCAGGAGGCAGCTTGTGTCTTGCTTTCAGGTATTCAACCGTCTTCTGACGGTATTGTTCCGGAATCTTGATAAAGTTAGCATTCATGAAGAAAAGACCTTCAATGAATGGGCCGCAGAGACGAATGTGAATCTGGCTCCAACGGAATTCAGTGAGATATTTCTTGAGACTCTCTACTTCGTCTTTTGGAGATTTAATCGGAAGGATCGTGAGGATCACTCCGTTATCACCTTTAATCGTGAGCACAACCGGATTATCAATTTTTTCGAGGATGTCATAAACTTTCGGAAGACCTTCCGAACCTTCAATGATCGCACGATCGAGTTCAAATTTATTTCTTGGATAGTAGAGCTGGTTCACTTTACGGATGTTCTTTGATTCAAAGATATCCATGTATTTTAAAAGTAGCATGCCTGTGGCGCGTGCATCTTCAATCGCTCTGTGCGCTTGAGAGTGAGAAATGCCGAAAATCGACGACATGTAATTGAGGTTTGAGCTCATGATGTCGGGGATCATGTATTTCGTCATGATGTTCGTACAGATAACTTTATTGTCCATTGTTGGACGCTGAAGTTTTTTCAGAACACCATTCAGGAATGGAATATCAAATGAAGTGTTGTGAGCGACGAGAATTGCATCTCCAATGAAGGTAATGATTTCATCAATCACTTCTTCTATTTTAGGGGAGTGCTCAACATCTGCTTTTCTGATCCCTGTGAGTTTCTGAACGAAATCGGGAATATCTTTTTGTGGGTTAACGAGAAAAGATCTCTCTTCCACGATCTTGCGATCTTCAATTCTCACCATACCAATCTCGATGATTTTTTCCGTATCCGGATTACCACCAGTCGTTTCAAGGTCGATGACTACAAATTTAAGGGATTTTAAT
>JBEIQF010000418.1:0-2761 GCA_040376635.1 Halobacteriovoraceae bacterium | reverse complement strand
TGATTCGCTCATGGCTTCGATATTGGGAGTGGCAGCGGGCGTGGCCATGGCCTTATCCACGAGCTTTCTGCCGACGGCGTAAGCAACGTAGCTCAGAACACTGTACATGATCGTTTTTCCAATTTTCATAAGTCCTCCTTGTAAGTGATGTAGCGCCAATCCATCTTGCATGACTTCTGACTGATAAAGTTCAAGTGGTGTTGTAGGGGGTGTGGTGTTATCTGCACGAGCTAAGGCAGTCCAAAAGCTTTTCGAAGGACTTCATTGATAACTTCTGAGCAAGAGACTTTATGCTTCTTTGCAAATTTTCGAATGGCAGACAAAACATCCGCATCTAAGCGCAAAGACACCTTTTCTTTGGCTGTCTTCTTGAGACATGACAACTTAGATAAATCCACTTTATGCATTTCACTCAGTAATTCCTTCCTAACTCGACACTTCTGATTTGGGCACAGATACTCCATCACTGGTGCGCCTGCCTGCTGAATACTGCCGGGAACAATGAAGCTCTCGGCTCTTAGCATTTGCTGATCCATGTAGGTTGAGCAGTAGGGACATCTCATGAAGTGAGTATGTTCATTCCCTTGCTTCTCTTCAAGTGCTTAAAGGTATGCGGTACCTTTTCGCAATCAAGCATAAAACTGACTCATGCTTCTTGTGAGTTTCTTCGTGTTAGTCACAGTCATGGGCGGAACTTCGAGAGTCGCTCTCAACAGATCCAAGTAGGCCTTCGTCTTTGGCGACAACTCAGCTAAACGAGTAAGGTGGGTCAATAGTTTGTCGACCGTGTACTTAGTGATCTTATAGTTCACAATCTCTGAGACGCGAGACTTCGGAAGATTCATTTCTTTCGCAAACTCCGTGACTGTAATTCTTCTTTCGTTCACATAGTGAACAAAATGTCTGCAGAGCGAGATCTTCACTCTCTCCTCAAAACTGAGTTCTTGCTTATTTGTAATATGGGTCAGGTGCTTTTTTTCTTTATTCGCTTTCTTGATAATTTCAAAAATTTCATCGTTAATCATATCTATTCCCAACTTGGATAAAGTGTAACTATGTAGATCTCATCAGGGATGCAGTGGTCATGCCTAAGAATCATCATGAAGGTTCTAGTAAAAAATTTCCCTTTTACGGGACAATCAATTCTCGCAGTAAATACTGACTGGCTCCCAACATAACGAGAAGCGACAATCGCATCGCCATCCAATTCTAAGATGAAAGCCTCAACATCTTTGACGCTGAAGTTTGTTCTCTTCCTTCTCTTAAGCTTTCTAGTTCTCTCGTCTAGACCGAAGTTAATGTGATCGATTTCAATCACGGCTTTTAAAATCAATATCTCGTTAAAAGTGATAGGCCGGCTTAAAACGATTCTTTCGATTCGCCCAGGATCTATTATCTTAACCATTACCCCTCCCCACCATAGCACATTGTTACAAAATTACGTAACAACCAATTATTCTCCTTTTCTTATGCAAACTGTTTGTTAAAACTAAAAGAGCTAACCTTTCAAAATCTCAGCTTCTCTCACGCAGTGCCCACCCAAATTTCCCTAGGCCCATCTCCAGTTTTTCCCTTAAACTACTCCCCATGGACCCCCAAACCCTCAAAGCCTATTCCGACCACGCCACTCGCCTGATCTCGTCTTATACGACGATGAAACCGCGACGCATGTATGAGCTCGTCGCCACGTTCTTCCACAGAAACGCAGTGACGCTGGATGTGGGCTGTGGTTCCGGGCGTGATCTCTCTTTCCTGCAAGGCTCAGGCTTCAAGATCGAAGGCCTGGACGCTGTGCCTGAGTTCGTCGAGCACTGCCGCAAGACAGCTCCCTCGGTGCCCATTCACCTCGATCGCTTACCAAAGCTTGCCACCCTACCCGACGCGAAGTACGACAACGTGCTGGTGGCCGCAGTTCTCATGCATCTGCCTTCAAGCGATCTCATTGAAGCGGCCATGAACCTCCTGCGCATCACTCGCCCTGGGGGTCGACTGATCATCTCGACCAAGAAGCGCAAAGACGGCTCACCCGAGCGCGATGATTGGGGGCGGTTGCATACTGAGCTTCAGCCCTTTGCGCTTAAGCTGGTGTTTGAGAATGCGGGAGCTCGCTTGCTGTTTCATGAAGAGCAGTCCGATGATGTGAGGAAGGATGTGGTTTGGGATAATTTCGTATTTGATAAGCGCTAAGTCATTCTCCTTCCAACTCGATTCCCTGGATCTCCGGACGAATCAGCCTCGGATCCGTTGGTGGAGGTGATGACTCCCTAGATAAGCTATTAGAATTCTGCGCTATCTAAAAGACAAAAAGTACAAATGACTGCAGATGCATATTTTCGAGCATACAAACTTTCTCTTACTCACTTAGATAGAGCAAGATTGCTATAATTCAAGAAAGAATACAAAAAACACAATCATAAAATCTTTTTCAACATCCCAGCTTCAATAAGATTAAAAAATTGTGACTTTAAATTAATTGCATACTCTCTGGATTGAATAACCAATCCTGCCTCGATATTTCTATGATGAGCAGCTTGGGTAAAATTTGCTGAGGTTATAAGTGATTTTTCTGAATCTACCACGATGCACTTTGCATGCATCGAATACTTCTCATTTTTTCCCTGCTCAAGGGAACGAGAGTAATAATAAATGTCTGGCAGTCTCTTCGCTGGCCACTGCTTTATAAAATCTGTTTTAAACTTCAAGAGCACAGCTTCTTCGACGGAAGTGTTTCCATTACGTTGAACATCAATAACAAATGTTA
>JBEIQF010000321.1:0-3865 GCA_040376635.1 Halobacteriovoraceae bacterium | reverse complement strand
GTTTTGATTTTTAATCCTGCGAATCTCCAGTCAATCGGTGCAATGACTGTGGCACCCGTCGTGGCTATATTCTGGTAAGGAATCTGAGAGCCAATTTCAATTAACTGAGGAGTATTGAGATTCACTACGAGTTCCGGTTCTGCGAGTGAAGAGAGGTCCATCTTTGATTGAGACAAAAACACTGAATTACTATCAATAAGCTTTCTGATTCCGAAATCAAAGAGGTCACTGACTTTGGCCGAAAGTTTATCAAGTCCAACGTGAATTTCTCTTCCATCCATTTGCTCAAGCTGAACAAGTTTGATCTTCAGGCGGTAGTTTTTGTGCTTTAAGCGAGAGTCCTGTTGAATGAAAGACACTCGGTAAAATGAAGCCAGTTGTTTCAAGAGTGCCTCGTTATTCATGCCTTCATAAAAGCAGAGGATATCGAGCCAGTCTGCCTGGCAAGTCACGGATGAGAATCCGTTAGCGTAGAGCTTTTTATAAATCTGGCCGATGATGTGATTTCTAAGCTTCGGATCAAGACCAATTTTGAAGAAAACCTGCTCCTGAAACTGACCTTTGATCTTCTGGAGATAGAGATAATCACCGAAATCCGTAAGAGTTCCAGAGGCCGTCATCACCGGACCTTTAATATCAATCGCGAGATTGAGGTTTTTTAGAGCATCAGCAAGCTGGAAAGTTTTAAGGAACTTTTGTTTTGAAAGGACGTAAATGCTGAAATTTTCCTTCCCATTTTTCGTCCACACAACGAGATCTGTGAACCCGACTTTCTTTCCTTTCACCAGCAATTTACCGAGTTTAGGCATCCACTTATAGGAGATCACTTCCTGGTTTCCGACAGAGAAATTCTTGAGACCTTCGAGGGTAATTTCCTTCTGCTCGCCCTTCGCCAGGATAACGTCCGAAGGATTCGCAAATGATGCGGATGGCAACAGGAGGAAGATTTTGACAAATAAGAGGGTTATCGTTACATTGAGGAGCTTCAAATTTGATAAATAATGATTTTTTCTCGAGGAGATATTCATGGCTTCTAGAACCGCAGTAACTGAAAACCGTCGTAAAGCTAAACACCGTGCAATGGGCGCAAAGAGAAAGGCCGCAGATCGTAACAAAGGTACTACACCTAAGTTTGCTATCCACGAAGATGGCGCTCCTAAAGCAACTAAAGCTGCTGCTCCAAAAGCTACTAAAGCTCCAAAGGCTGCAAAAGCTCCAGCTGCTAAAAAAGCTCCTGCTAAAAAAGCTGCTACTAAGTAATTCATACGTTGCTCCTGTAGTTTCACTTATGGGGCCCTGAAGACTTTTAGCGATTCATTAATGAATTCACGATCAACGGAGACCATCAAAAGGTCTCCGTTGTTTTTTAAGCACAGATCTAATTTCCCTTCGCCTTTCAATCCATCACAGCTTCTGATTGTTTTCATCATGATGAGATCCTCTGGGATCTGGTATTCCGACATCAGGATCTCTTTGTAGCGAAGCGCTTCAGTTGAATTTGATTCATGGTAGAGGTGAATAGGTGAGGCCGAAACGCTCACAGAGAACATTAATAAACTAATAGCGGATTTCATGTGACTCTTCCTTTCTGACAGACGTAAAAGTTAAATTTTTTAAGTAAGGCAGAACTTCCCAGGTCTCGTGTTGAAAGAGGGCATGTGCTTCAGTTTCTTTCACGAGAATAGTGATCTTTCCGATCTCACTTGTTCCCGGCTCTTGTAACACCGCCTCGAGTTTTTTGCGTCCAATTCGATGGACGATCAGCACCTTTTTTCCAGAATGAAACGGAGTCATAAGTTCAGCATTTAACTGAACTTCTACCCACCCATCGGGGATCCCTGAAACTTCTACCTGTTTCACTTCTGAATCACCGCTGAAGAGAAGAAAAAAGAACACGTTAGAAAGAATCAAAGCGATGCCGAGTTTGATCCACCACTGTTTATTCTTTGTATTTTTTTTCAAGACGGTTCCAATCTTTTCTGAAATCACTTAAGTGCTCCTGTGTTTTATTTTCATAGTGCTTGTTCAGCCAGAAGAGGCTTCCAAAAAGGAAACTTCCTATTGTTATCGTGAGGACAAGAGGGAGGACAATCTCGCCGCTTTCTCCTCTGATTTGTATGTTAGTTTTGGTTTCAAGCTCTCGAATCCCGAGGCATTGATTTCGATCTGAAGTAAGTACGGTTTTGATAAATAATAATAGGTCCATTTTTCTTCTCGTAGTTCGGCCGCTCCATGAGCATCACGTTTAAGTAAGCGTGAGCCGAGTTTGAAAGGTGTTAAAAACATTCTTGGGTCGGTAGAGCATTTTCTTCCTCTGAGGTCTGCGAGCTTTTTCAGATAAAGAACGAGTCTAGCTTCCTGCACGTATTGCAGGTATTTTTTGGCCTTCTGGGCATCCGCTGCCACTCCCTGAAGTCCGGGAATGAACATCATGATGAGGGATGCTTTGTTGATATTCTTAATCGCCCAGTTCGTTCGGCCCATGAACTTCATATAGTCATGGAACTCACCCTTTGTTTCTTTTACGCAAAGGAAGAGGTGAGTTCTCTTTTGGAGAAGTCCGTATGATTTTTTTAATTCCAAAGCGCATAGAAGGACCATGCCCATCAAGACAGTGATGATCAAAGTAGAGACTAGAGTCACTTCACCTTTCTGATTCATAGCTCACCATCCAGTTCAATTGTGAAACTGTGCTTGTTGAGATTGGGTAATCTTTGCCATGTGATCTCCTCCTGATTGCGGAGGATGTGGATCCGGCACCCAAGGTGCCAGTCACGCTCATAAGGCTTAGGTTCAAAAAGAAGGGCGCGGGTCCTGAGCTCTGTGCTTTTCAGCCAGGCCTCCTGACGGCAGACGGTGGCCCTATGGAAAGACACCGCCTGGATCATGAGATAAATGAGCGTTGAGATGGCCAGAAGCCAGGACACGAGGTTCATTTTTTAGTGTCTTTAAGAGTGATCTCATTCGCAATTTCGGACTTCATGTTATTGATTCGTTTCTGAACGACCTCGCCAAATTGTTTTACGGCAGCAAGACAACAGATCCCGATGAGACTCGAGATGATGACGTACTCCATGATTCCCTGGCCCTTTTGATTTTTTACTAACTTTTTCATTTGATGCCTCCTTTGTGGCGAGGTCTTTTTAAACGAGGGCGGGAAGGAAATCGAGATTGATGAAGAATAGGAGAGCGTTTTGTTCGGAAATGAAAAAGTGTGGCACAAAATAGGGTAAGCCCCTAAAATAATGACATGGAAGAAAATAACAAAGTCATCATTTTTGAAAAAAAAGAAATCATCATCATTTTAATCTTTGTGGTGGTTCTCATTATTACAAGCTTCACACTGGGGATCAGACTCGGGAAGAAACTTGCTCTCAATGAATCAGGTGTGACTCAGGCAGATGTGAAGACTGTTGAGTTGAAATCAACTGTTGAAGAAGATGCTGAAGCGACAATCTCTGAAGATGAGAAACTGACTGACGATGAGAAGCTAAAAAAGTTGATGGATGAGTCTAAGACTCGTCTTTCTGATGAGCTTGAAAAATTCTCTTCAGAAGAAAAACCTGCTGAAGGAACTGCTCCTCAATCAACAATGGCCGGCAAATATACAATCCAGCTTGGTTCATACAACACTGTTGAAGAAGCAAAACAATTTGCTGAAGGATTTACGGTTCGTGGTTACAGCCCGATCGTGAATGAAGTGAAAATTGAAGGCAAAGGTACTTGGTACCGTGTGAGCCTTGGACTATTCAATACAGTGGAAGAAGCGAAGGCCTACATCAAGCAGGAGCAATCGCTTTTCTCTGGTCAAGAACACGTCATCTCAGAACTTAAATAATCAGTAGAAGAATCCGATTTCAAAGCC
>JBEIQF010000226.1:0-5790 GCA_040376635.1 Halobacteriovoraceae bacterium | reverse complement strand
AGGTATTCAGGCATGATGAGACAATCAATCTCATGCTGCTCAAATTTTTTGATGATCGTCTCAGGGAAATCCATTGAGAGTCTCACTTCAAGCTCAGGATAGCTTGAAAGGAAATCAAGCATACGAGAAGAAAGCCATGTTTTCCCTAGTCCATATAATGAACCAACATGTAGCTTGCCTTTGATCTCATGATTCTCAAGGTGGATCTGCTCAATCGTTTCTTCGATACGCTTGAAGTATTGCTTCGCTACTTTAGCGAGCCTCATTCCATTTTCAGTTAATGTGACAGATTTTCCCTGACGGGTAATGACCGGAAAACCAACTTTCCCTTCAAGATTTTTCAGCGCCTGGGAGACTGCACTCTGAGTAACGTTCAGTTCTTCGGCCGCTTTCGAAATATTCTCATTATGAGAAAGGGCGATGAGAACCTGAAGCATTGAAGATTCGATGATCATTTTTGATGCCTTATATTAAGTATAAGCATAACTAATACGTTCGTAACTATCTGTAAATGAGAAACAGTTACAGGGTTTTTTGAAGGAATTACATGTCTACCTTGAGTTGAATTTAAGATCGGGATACTCACCCCTCCGAATTCAGCACTCAGGAGGTTTTATGAAAGTTTCATTCCTTACGCTGACCCTTCTCGCTTTCCTCGTTTCATGTGGAAAGAACAACGAATCCGGAAAATCTGGTCTTCCAACCAACGGTATCTCACCTTATACGGCCCAAGAAGAAACACTCATCCGCCAGGACTTTGTCCGTAAAGGGAATGAGCTTCTTCGCCTGTATGAAGTCGAAATGAAACGCTACCTAGGACTTCGAGCAGTAGGTCTCATCCGTAACAAACTCAAGTACGACAACATTCTTGTGACTCATCAGTACCTCTACGATCGTGATTATCGTTACGTAAGATCTAATCACCGAAACGATTCAGTGACTCTCTATATTGGGAGAGAACGTCGGGAACTTGATTGGGGACAGATAAGAACTGCTGATCATTACACCCGCTATGTGATGAATGAGCTTCTTCAATTGGGTAATGTGGATGATTATAATTTTGTTTTGACGGATAGGATTTTGAGTCGAAGGTAGAGAGAGGGATCCAACGAGATCGGAAAGTAGTCCTCGATCATTCTCATCTTTGTTTCAAAGATCGGGGCTCGGCCTAGACCTTGCGAACCTTCGGTTCACTGCGGTTAATTAAATTTTCAAAAAGGTGGGGGGTTCGAAGAACCCCCCACCTTTTTGCGTCTTCAACTATCTCCCGGATTATTTGCGCAGCAAATGATTCGGGACAGGTCCGAACCTCGCTTTCTGCTAAAAATCAAAAAAACCTTTAGGACCAATTTACAATCTATGCCCGAGCCGATCCCAAAAAAAAAGGCCCGGATTTCTCCAGGCCCTTTCTTCAATAATTTCTTTAACAGAACTATTAGTCAGCTCTCTCAGCAAGCTTCTCTTTACGTGCAATGATAACTTTCTCTTGAACGTGAGAAGGACACTGCTCATACTTCGCGAACTCCATAGAGTAACCAGCTTTACCAGCTGTACCCGAACGAAGAACTGTAGCGTAGCCGAACATTTCTGAAAGTGGAACGTGAGCGTTGATGATCGCGTCTCCAGTATCAGTAGATTCAGAACCAAGGATAACACCACGACGAGAAGATAAATCTCCGATTACGAAACCTTGGTAATCTTGTGGAGTTTCAACTTCAACTTTCATGATTGGCTCAAGAAGTACTGGGTTAGCATTCTTAATAGCGTCACGAAGTGCCATACGAGCAGCGATACGGAACGCTAGATCCGATGAATCCACGTCATGGTACTGACCGTCTTGTAGGAATACTTCAACATCAATCACTGGGAACGCTGCAAGAGGTCCCTTGTTCATAACGTCGTTGAAGCCTTTTTCACATGAAGGGATGAATTCGTTTGGAATTACACCACCCTTAATTTCGTTAACGAAACGGAAGACTTGGTCTTCACGCTCTTTTCTATCAGCAGAAAGCTGTCTCATCTTACCAGCAACTTTAGCGAACTGACCCGAACCACCCGTTTGCTTCTTGTGTGTGTACTCAAGACGAGCTTCACCACGGATTGTTTCACGGTAGTTAACTTGAGGAGCACCGATTTCAACTTCAGCTTTATATTCACGCTTAAGACGTTCAACATAAATTTCAAGGTGAAGCTCACCCATACCAGCGATACGTGTTTCACCAGACTCTTCATCTGTGAAAAGGTGGAACGTTGGATCTTCTTTAATGAAGCGCTGTAGACCTTTCGACATACGAGCTTGCATTTCTTTATCTTTAGCTTTGATTGAAAGCTCGATAACTGGGATCGGCACGTGCATACCTTCACATGAAAGATGCTCTACGTTTCCGTCTTCAGCAACGAACGTATCACCGGAAGCACAGTCAACACCGATCATCGCGATGATGTCACCAGCACCTGCCCAATCAATGTTCTCACGGTCGTTTGAGTTCATACGAACGATACGACCTACACGAACGCGTTTCTTCGTACGTGTGTTGATGAGAGTATCACCCTTAGTAAGTTTACCTTGGTAGATACGAGTATAAGTAAGCTGTCCGAACTGCTCGTCAGTGATTTTGAATGCCATACAAACAAGTGGCATATCTTGATCTGGCTGAAGGTCAACTTTCTGGCCAGTTGTAGAATCGATCGCCTTTGGTTTCTCACAAGAAACTGGAGACGGAAGGTATCTTGCAACAGCGTTAAGAAGAAGTTGAACACCTTTATTTTTGAAAGCTGACCCCATGAATACAGGAGTGAACTTAAGTGAGTTAACACCAGTTCTAACTGCACGGTGGATAGCTTCTTCAGAGATCTCTTTACCTTCAATGATGTCTTCCATCATCTGGTCGTCGAAAGCTGAAATTGTATCAAGCATTTCTTCGCGAGCTTTAGCAGCTTGGTCAGCTAGCTCAGCTGGGATTGCTTCTTCACGAACGTTTTCGCCGTTGTCGCCGTCGAAGTAGTAAGCCTTCATAGCGATAAGGTCGATTGAACCTTTGAAGTTTTCTTCAGCACCGATAGGAATTTGCATAAGAACAGCGTTGTGGCCTAGCTTCTCGCGAAGAGCTTTAACACCGTTGTAAGGGTTTGCACCCATACGGTCCATCTTGTTAAGGAATGCAAGACGAGGAACGCGGTAACGCTTCATCTGTCTGTCTACTGTGATCGACTGAGACTGAACGCCTGCAACCGAACAAAGAACAAGAATCGCACCATCAAGAACGCGAAGTGAACGCTCTACTTCTACAGTAAAGTCCACGTGTCCCGGAGTATCGATCAAATTGATCTTGATATTCTTCTGGTCGCCTTCAGCGTAAGTGATACCTTTTTCAGCGATACCAGACCATTCAACAGTTGTAGCTGCTGATGTAATCGTAATACCTTTCTCTTTCTCAAGCTCCATGTGATCCATGGTAGCTCCGGCGCCGCCGCCTTTTACGTCTTCAATTTTGTGAATTTTGTCGCAATAAAACAGAATACGCTCAGAAAGCGTTGTCTTACCAGAGTCGATGTGGGCCGAGATACCGATGTTTCTCGTTTTCGCCAAATTTTTGTCGATCATTTGCACTCCAAAAGAATTTAAATAAAAAATTTTAGCCTGCATCATAATGAGACTCGCTGCTTTCGTCAATTCCTTTCCCCTACTTAGAAGTGCTTTTTGCTTATTGCCAAAAGACGAATTTTCGACGAAATTCTGGGTATGAACGGTAAGAAGGATCTAGATAAATCAACGCTCTACGAAGCGGTTAAAACTCTGGTTGAGACGCCCTCTCAACATATCCACCTCAACCAACAGAAGCTTTTCACTCTGTTTAGCATCGCTTTTCAGTACATTCTGTTTCGCTCAACCAAGCACCCAGGCCATTACATCATCCGTATCGAGGACTCGATGCTTGCTGAGAAACTCCTCCGTAAGGCCAAGGATGAGACGACAAGGAAGTTTATGAACCGACTGATGGTTCCTAGACGCCTGACTTATGGGAACTCTACGTTCCACCTCGATTACTTCCCGCTGGCGACATGGGGAGTAACAAAAGATCTTCCGAAAGAGAAAATTCAAGGCGCTATTATCGTCAAGAACACCTCGCATAATCCACTGATCGATGAGTCTGATTTCCGTCATGTGAATGAAGATGATCAGGCTGTTCAACTTTTCGGCAAAAACTATTACCTGAATACGTTGATGGACATCTGTCCTACGACAATCACGATCGCATTCGACGAAGAGTTCGAAGGTCTTGAGCAAGTTCAGTTTGATTTTATTGAAGAGAAGTCAGGTTACGTGGATGGTGTGAAAATTTCTGAAGATGTGACGTTCGAAGAAGATTAATCTATTTTTTTACGCCTTCATTATATTCAACTTCACTCATTTTTCCGTGTCGATCCCATTCTTTCCAAGTCCCGTGCTTTAAGTCTGATTTGTACTTACCTTGCGCTTTGATATTCCCGTTTGAGTAGTAAAAAACCCATACTCCAGACTTGAGTCCGTCAGAGTAATCACCTTCAGCGAGAACATTTCCCACATCGTAATTATGTCTCCACTGACCGAAACGTTTTCCTTTTTGGTATTCGCCTTCGGCAGCTACGACTCCTGAATCAAAATGGATTTTGATTTTTCCATCTTTGTAAGTCTTCGGATAGTAAACGTCCTGGGGAGGAAGTTTCCAAGGGAAACCATTGATTTTCTCTTCCATCTGAAATTTGCGTGCCACTTTCATGATGTAAAAACGTGCTCCGTCTTTTTCCATCTGAGTGACTTCTTTCAGGTATGAGAGCTCATCTTTTAAGCGCGACATGAGACGCGGGATGGTTGTTTCAAGAGACATGATTTTTGCTTCATCAGCACCAAAGATGCATTTAGCGAAAAGTCCCATGATCTGATCCTGGCTCGTCAGAACAGTATCGATGTCATCGGAATCAAGATTCATGAAATCATCAAATGTGCGGATGTTTTTCATCACAAAACTCATGAAGATCGGATCCTCCAGCACACCGGCCGTAAAGATCTGAGCACGAGTGACACTCGCTGTTGTCTCCATGTTAATGACAAACTCTTTGAAGCCATCATTCTGACGTTTTTTAATACGATCTAGCATTCCCATAAGTAGCCATTATAAGGCGACTCGAACGGGGGAAAAGGAAAAAATCCAGAGACTCTAATTTTGGCGTAATTTATTGAAAATTGGAGAGAGCCGCGAGGTGATTCTATTAAGATCTTCTTCATTGGCAGCAAAACTCATCGACAAGCGCAGACCATTCTTGGCAACTGCCTGTAGACCCATTCCCAGAAGGACAGCACTTGGTTTAGCAGCACCGCTGGAGCAAGCAGAGCCAGCAGAAATTTCAACACCATTAATATCAAACAAAGCCAGAGCAATATCACTTGAGAGTTTGTTCAGATAAAAATAAATCGTATTGCTCGCCATCGATTGATCATTGATGATCTCACCAATTCCTGCGAGTTCAGTTTTCATGAAAGCGAGAAGTTTCTCACGGATTTTTTTCGTTTCATCAACATTTACTTTTTCCAGATCAGATAGCGCGAGTGCGATGCTCTTAATTCCTTGAGTGTTCTCTGTACCAGAACGAAGATTTCCCTGTTGAGCTCCGCCCATAATGAGTGGATGAAAAGGAATCTTGGCATCGAAGAATGAAAAACCAATTCCTTTGAGAGATCCAAACTTGTGAGCAGAGAATGTGAAGGCATCCCCTACGCTAAGTTTTTTCCAATCAGAGATTTTTCCAGGT
>JBEIQF010000394.1:0-2984 GCA_040376635.1 Halobacteriovoraceae bacterium | reverse complement strand
TCTCTTGGTGGAACCTGATCACGGCCGAGTAAGTCTTCAATCTGCACTTCACGAACGTCTTCAATGCGAACGCGGCCAGAAACCACATCACTCACAGAAGGAAGAATTTTGATCGTGATGTCATATCTTCTAAGCGTTTCGATCAGATCACGTTTTTTTGAACGTTGAGCAGATGGAATAGCGAGAAGGATTTCATCAATGTTCTTTTGAACGATGAGAGCTTCGATATCTTCAGGTGGAAAAACACGAAGGCCGTAAAGAGAAGTATTCTGGAGTTGTTCAGAATCATCAAGGAACAAGACAGGTTTGTATTCACGAGAACCAAGAAGGGCCTGAGCGATTTGAGTTCCTGCTCTACCTGCTCCGAAAATAGCTACACGCTTCTTCTTATCCATGCGAAGTTCAACTCGCTGGAGAAGACCTCGAGCAAACAAACGAGTTGCACCGATATAAACGGAAGCGAAAATACAGAAGATACCAAGACTGCTTCGAGGAAGAGTATCAATCCTCGCGAGGGCCACTACCGTTGTGATTAGAAGTGTCGCGATAAGAGCGCCGTAGAAGATAGTCGCGAGCACTTTCATATCCATATAACGGATCACAGCGCGATAAAGACCAATCTTGATAAAAATAGGAATAGTTAAGAAAGGAACGAGGAAGAACAACCACCAATACTCAGAGATATCAGGAAGCAACATCCCTTCTCTAAGGGCGATTGAAGTATAAAAAGCAAACGGAAGAACAAAGAAATCCGTCAAAAGCATGAAGATGACTTTCGATCGTCTTTGTAAATCGATGGCCTGCTTACCTAAGTTCATCTGATGAAAATCTCTTTAAGTGTTAATAAAATGATTTTCACGTCAGTGAAGAGTGATGCTTGATCCTGGTACTTCTCATAATATGAGATTTTGATCGGCAAGATTTCGTTAATGTATGTTTCTTCCGGATTCTGAGACTTTTCTAGAATCTCATTCTCATTTTTAAACATCACCGAAGCCCAGTCAGTAATGCCTGGTCTCATCGTGAAGAGTTTATTTCTTTTCGCCTCTGGATATTTCGCCACGTATTGCGGAACCTCAGGGCGAGGACCAACGATACTCATTGTACCCATGAGAACATCAATTAACTGCGGAAACTCATCGAGCTTGAACTTGCGAAGGATGTGACCAGATTTCGTAATACGTGGATCCTGACCAACGGTAATCTTTAATCCTCGTTTTTCAGCATCAACATACATTGTTCTAAATTTATGAATGAAAAAATCTTTCTGATTTAGTCCCACTCTCCTCTGACGGAAGAAAACGGGACCTTCACTATCGACCTTGATCCAGATCGAAATCAAAAGGAATACTGGCGATAAAATCACCAATCCTATGATTGAGAAGAAAATATCGAACAGTCTTTTACCTAACCACATATAACTTTTTTAACTGCTTCAATGACTCGATCTTGATCAGCATCCGTCATTTTTGTGTAAAGAGGTAAACTGACAGCTCTCTCAAAGTTTGCCAGAGCATTTGGAAAGTCAGAAGGACTTAACTTATAAGTCTCTTTCCAGTAAGGCTGCAAGTGCAGAGGAATAAAGTGAACGCTGCAACCGACTCCCAGATCAGACATCTTCTGAATGAAATCATCTCGCGTAATTTTTACGGATTTCCCCAGACGAAGAACATACAAGTGCCATGAGTGAAGATCACCAGCTTCCGCTTGAGGAGGGAAAACCAGATCAAGTTCCTTCAAGGCGTTGTTATATTTCATGGCCATATCTTCACGGCGTTTTTGGAACTTATCAGCTTTCTTCAACTGATGAATACCAATCGCAGATGCGATATCAGTCAGGTTGTATTTGAAACCTGGTGCAACAACTTCGTAATACCATGCTGGCTTTTTAGAAGTGTAACGATCAAAAGCATCACGGTTGATTCCGTGAAGTCTCATCGTACGACAACGTTTCGCTAGTTCAGGATCGCGAGTAACAATCATCCCACCTTCACCAGTCGTGATAGTTTTTGTCGCGTAGAAACTAAATACAGTGAAGTCGCTCTCAAGCTGACCGATCATTTTATTTTTGTAACGTGTAGGAAGTGAATGAGCTGCATCTTCCACAACTTTCAGATTATGCTTCTTAGCAATCGCAAGGATCTTATCCATTTCACAAGCTAGGCCCGCGAAGTGAATGGGAACGATAGCTTTAGTCTTTGACGTAATTTTTGCTTCGATCTTATCCGGATCAATATTGAATGTTTTTGGATCAATATCGACGAACACAGGATGAGCGCCTAGATAACGAATGACTTCTGCAGTTGCCGTGAAAGTGTAGGGAGTTGTGATGACCTCATCACCCTCTTTGATACCAATCGCCTCTAGTGCGAGGTGAAGGCCGGCAGTTGCAGAGTTAACAGAAACTGATTCAAGGCCACCGCCAAGATATTGAATGAAGTCTGCTTCAAATTGTTTTGTTTTTGGACCAGTTGTAACCCATCCTGATTTAAGGGCAAGGACAACTTCGTTGATCTCTTCTTCCCCGATATCAGGGAGAGCGAAAGGTAAAAAATCGGACATAAAACCTACTTATAGTGATTGTAGAAATATCTATCATAAGTGAAGATATGTGGACTAGCTAAACCCTTTTAATGCCGAGCAAAAATGATGACTAAAACTACATCTGCCGCTCTCTTCTTCCTGGCCGCCGGATACCTGACTTCCGTTTCGATTTTATCAGCTTATCAGGTCCTCTTTGTGATCCCGATGGCCTACTACACTTGGTTGGCCTTTAAAGAGAAAAACTTCAATTTACCAAAAAGTTCATATTGGTTGCTTGCGTTTGCAGTAGTGGCAATCATTTCTCTGCTCGTGAATATTGATTCAGTACCAAAACCCGGTAAAAACTTCGGCAAAATTAAATATTTTGTATATGGAATTTCTGGTATCTGGGTTTTGAGAACGTGGGTTAAAGAGGCTTCGGATAAACAGAAGAAAATCAT
>JBEIQF010000192.1:0-6545 GCA_040376635.1 Halobacteriovoraceae bacterium | reverse complement strand
GTGTCCTTCAAGACTCAAGTAAGCTGGTTTACAAGCCTCGTATCAAAAGAAGCAACACTTCCCGTACTTACCAAAACTCTCGAGAAAATGGGCGCCAAAACCAGAATTATCGAGATGTCACAGGGCCAGAAGAAGAGCCGTCTGTTGGCGTGGCAGATTACCTGAGTTAATCAGTATCGTTAACCTTTGCCTAGGATATAGCTAATTTTTCCTGAAGACCTAATTTTTAAAACATATGTCATAATTAAAGTGTGGAAAACAAACCACAGGAGACATTATGAAATACCTTCTCTTAGTTCTTTTGACCCTTTCTGCTGTGTCATGTGCTTCTCATCAAGAGAGCCGTACACCTTCTTCAGAAGAAATGTCGGATGTTTCACGAGGCATTAACACTGACTCTTACGGAAACATCGGTGGAAGTCAGTACTAACCAACTTGAGACAGAGCGTCTCCTAATAAGACGATTCGCTCTGTCAGACTCCCCTTTCATTATCAAGCTACTCAATCAAAGATCATTCATCGATAACATCCGTGATTCCAACGTCCGCACTCTATCTGATGCTGAAAATTATATTCAGAAACTTTCTTTATCTTGTGTGACTTTGAAAGATGGTACGCCTATTGGCATGAACGGACTCATCAAGCGAGAGACGCTTCCCTACACCGATATTGGCTTTGCTTTTCTGGATCAATACATGGGCAAGGGTTATGCTTTTGAATCGTCTGTAGCGGTTTTAAATGATGGATTTAAGCGTCTTGATACGATAGCCGCGATTACGTCACCTAGTAATAATGCATCCATCAGTCTTCTGATGAAACTGGGATTCAGTTACAAAGAGATGGTTGAAGTTAAACCAGGCGACCCCGTGAAGTTGTTTTTAAAAACCGCAGAGACTTTCGGCCATCGAGCGTAGTGCATTTGCTGCATACGACTTGTTCATTCTCTTCTCGCCGCAATCCATTGAGCTTTCAATTTCAACCAGACGAGCACCGATGTGACCTTTAACGATCACTGTTCCGATATCACATGGCATAGGAGAGATTTTGATTGTGCCGCGTTTAGCGACCTGAAGAAGTGTTCTGATTGATGCAACCTGGACTTTGTTCACTTGCATCGTTGCACCAACAGCTGTGCCGTCACCTTTCTTGATATATGTCTCAAGATAACCCTCGCGATAGATTTTACAATCCTTCACGAATGAATGTTCAGGCATTACATACCCACTCACAGCGTGTTTCTCTAAGATCACGTGTGGAGCAGCGAAAGTTGAAAATGAGATTAAAAAAAGACCGATGAACTTGAGCATGGCATCTCCGTTGTTGGTCGCTTAACCTACATCCGAGAGATGCCTGATGTTAAATCAATTATTCCTGAAGAGCGTCGCGCACCATATCTCTAAGCTGTTCATAACCAAAACTTTCGAGAGGCTTGCCGTTCACAAAGAAGCTTGGAGTCATTCTTACTCCGAGTTCTTTTCCGTCTTCGATTTCTTTCTCGATAATCTTCTGGATCTCAGGGGACTCCATATCTTTTTTTAGTTTATCGATATCAAGACCAACTTGCGGAAGGTAGTTCCAGACTAGCTCAGGCTTCGGAGCGTGATGGCTTCCCCACTCTGGCTGATGCTGGAAGAGAAGCTCAAGAGTTTCCCAATATTTCCCCTGCATTCTTGCAGCTTCGATGATCTTGATGATGAAAATGGAATTACCGTGGAAAGGCGCATATCTCACAACGAGTTGAACATTTCCATCAAACTCATTCATGATCATTTTCACGTATGGATAGAACTCTCGGCAGCTTTCGCATTCCGGATCAAGAAATTCAACCAAAAAAACTTTCGCTGAATCAGGTCCCAACTTAGGAGCATGATCAGGAACAAACTTTTTGAAATTTGAATCGACAATGTGCCCATATTTCTCAGCTTCAGATGTTTTATAAATTTTGTATGCGCCAAGGAAGGCACCAACCAGTAGAACTACGGATGCCAGAATAATAATCAGTTTTTTATTTTTTTTCACTTAAACCAGTCCTGTGAATAGTTACTAATAAAATGAGTATCAATGAGAATGCAATTAAGGATAACAAAGGAATTGTAATAAAGCCCAACCATTCGATGTGAATCGACGTGCATGAAATACCTTGCTTGCAAGGGGCCGCACTCTCCGGAAGGATTTTGTAGTAAAGAAGGTTGTGGTAGAAAGCGATACCCGCACCAACGAGGGCAAGAGGTGCTGCGAATTTCACGACTTTTTGTTCAAAAGGAAAGAGCCCTGCCATAAGAATGATCACGAGCGGGTACATACAGATCCTCTGGTACCAGCAAAGGACACATGGAGGAAAGTTCATAACTTCGGAGAAAAAGAGACTTCCGAGGGTGGCAATGGCCGCAATTAACCAGCAACTGAATAAAGTGACCCATTTATTATCTGTCATCCTTTGATTTTAAGTCCCGAACTTTGAGAATTCAAGGTAACTATGATACAAAATCGCCCATGTCTGAGGTCAAAAAGTCGTTTTATCAATTCACCCTAGAGGAACTGAAGGAGCTTTTCGCTTCTCACGAGCTTCCGCCTACTGGTCCGGCCCTTCTTTTTAACTGGCATTACAAAAAACGCATGACAGAACCTTGCACAATTGATCTCGCGAAAGTATCGCGCTCATTTGTCGCAGAAAATTTCGATTTTACCTTACCTGTCATTGATGTTGTTCATGAATCTCAGGACAAGACAGTAAAGTTTCTTTTTAAGCTGAAAGATGACCTCAAGGTTGAATCAGTTCTGATTCCATTCAACGATAAATACACCATCTGCATTTCTTCGCAGGTTGGTTGTGCCATGAAGTGCAGTTTTTGTTTCACGGGCACTCAAGGGTTGAAACGAAACCTTGCCGCTGAAGAAATTATTGGTCAGTTTCTTGAAGCAAGAAGATGGCTCACAAAAAATCGTCCGAATGATGATCGCGTTTTGAATATTGTTTTTATGGGTCAGGGTGAACCACTTCATAACTTTGATCACGTCAAAAAAGCGTGTGAGATTTTCCTGAACAGGAATGGTCTATGCCTCGCCCCTCATAAAATAACGATCTCTACTGCTGGTTACTTGCCAGGTCTTGAACGATGGAAAGCGGAACTTCCGAATGTGAACATCGCTGTTTCTCTTCACTCGGTGATCAAGGAAAAACGCGATAAACTTATTCCGATCAACCAGCGCTACCCGGTTGAAGATGTTGTTCGTTTTGCCGAATCCATTCCTGAAGGCCGCATGCGTTTTGTAACGTATGAATATCTGTTGATCAAAAATTTCAATGATTCAGCGGAAGATGCGCACGCTACCGGAAAATTCCTCGAAGGAAACAAGGCGCTTATTTCTCTCATCCCATTCAATCCTTTTCCTGGGACGGAATATGAGCGTCCTGAGATGCATGAAGTAGAGGAATTTAAATCTATTCTTGATACTTACAAAATCCCGACTTTTATCCGTAAGACAAAAGGTGATGAGATCCTTGCGGCCTGCGGTCAGCTCAATACTAAGGAAGAGCGATCATTGCGATCTTAACTTTTCTCGCTTCACGCTTCAGGTGCTTTTTATCTGAGGTATTCGAAATCGTTTTAAATTCTTCAGACTCTTTATCAACCAGACGCTCAATGTGAGTTCTCACGCGATCAATCTGATCCTTACAAGTTTTTCCTTTGTGATCCTTGAGTGATGCTTTCAGAGCTTCAGAGTAGTACACGCCAAAATTATTGTTGAAGCATGATGAAGCGTGGTCCGGCCACTTAATCGCCTTGGTCAGGATTCCCTGATACGATTTCACAAGTTTTGTAAGTTCGTGGTACTGGTCTTCATCCACTTTCACGTTGAATTTATCGCATTTGGGAAGAGGTGCGGGCCTGCAGGCAAGCACAGGAATCGCCAATAAAAGAACAAAAACAGATAAAATTATTTTAGTCATAGAGATGATTATAACAATCTATTGACTCAAGACAAGAAGCAATCAGAATATAGAATCATGAGAGTACTGATTTCAGGCTTCGAACCATTCGGTGGAAGGGAGGTCAATCCGACTGCCCTCCTGGTAGATGCCTTTAAGAATCGCGAAATTCCTGTTCCTAATGAACTGACCCTCGACCAGGTTCTGTTACCCGTTACCTTTGAGCAATCCTTCGAAGTCCTGCAGGACAAAATCAATTCTTTCAATCCGGACATGGTGATCTGTTTTGGCCTTGCAGCAAAACGCGAGAACATTGAACTTGAAAGTCGGGCGGTGAACAAGATTCATGCTGAGATCAAAGACAATGCCGGATCAGAGCCGCAAAATAAACTGATCAGTGAAACTGGTGATGAAGTCTACCTCTCCACTCTTCCGCTTCAGGGAATCGCTGGTGCACTTGAGCAAGCTGGTCTTCCCGTGAAGATTTCAAACGATGCCGGAAATTTTGTCTGTAATTATCTCTTCTATCGCCTGATGGAAACAAACCAGGACACGCTTAGGCTTTGCGGCTTCATTCATGTGCCTCTTCTTCCTGAACACGCTAAAGAGGGCGAAGGAAGTCTCTCTTACAGCGAATTGTTACGGGCAATGTCGGTGATTCTTGATTATATAAAATACTGATCAGGCCGCACGATTTTTGAGTTTATCGTAGGCCTTATTGATTTCTTTTGTATTCTTCTCAGCAAGCTTTTTAAAATCCTCACCCATTGAAGCCACTCTGTCCGGATGATTCTCTTTGAGCTTATCAAAGTAGCGCTTCTTCAGTTCACCCTTCGTGAAAGTCTCATTCAACTTAAAGCCCAGAACTTCCTCAGGTGACTGACCTTGAGGCGGAGGTGGCGGAGTGTACTTTTTCGGTTCTTCTTTTTTCTTTTGTTCTGTTTTCTGCTCGGCACGCGGCTCAGGACGTTTTGCTTTCTGAGGCTCCGAAGGAAGTGCATGAAGCTTAGGCTTCTCTACGACCGTTTTCTTCTCGACCTGGGCTTGAGCACCAGGAGCAATGGCGAGATCTTTATTCTCTTCCTGAAGTTTCTTTTTCTGATCGGCCATATTCTTACGAAGGAACAAGAACGGAAGTTTGATGAAAATGAAATAGCCACAGACAATAAACAAGAGAGGCGGTCCGAGTTTCATGGCCGCATTGGTTAAGGTTGTGACGTAGTAATTAGGTTCCATCGGACTACCCTATCGGCAAAAATCCCGACTATGATTAGCTGCCTATTTTTTAAACAGTCTTTCTCTGGTAGTGTCTAAGGGATGATCAAATTTCAAGAGCTCCATACCTTTCAGGATCCATATATCGCAGCTGCGAGTGGTCTCGTTTACCAGAACGAGAAGTTCTATGTCGTATCCGATGATGAACTCTCGGTCGTAAAGTTTGACCTCAAGGGAGATTTCGAAGTCATTACTTTGTTCGAGGGCACACTGCCTGAGGAAACAAAAGCGCGTAAAAAAGTTAAACCTGATCTGGAATCTCTTGTGATTCTCTCTGATCAGTCTGTTCTCTGTGTTCCGTCTGGATCCAAACCCAATCGTGTCCGGGGGGCCATCGTGTTTCCCGACAATTCAGTAAAAGCACTCTCATTTGCAAATATCTACGGGGAACTTTTAAAACGTTTTCCTGAACTCAATATCGAGGGGGCAGTTGTCTTTCAGGATATGGTTCGCCTGTTTCAGCGCGGGAATGGTTCACTTCACCAGAATGCTGTCATTGATTTGAAAATCGCTGATCTACTAGCGGATAACGTGAAAGATATGAAGATCATCGATGTGACGATTGGAACACTCAATGGCATCAAGCTTAGTTTTACAGATGCCAGTTTCTCACAGGGTCTTTTCTGGTTTCTTGCTGTGGCGGAAAACTCCGAATCCACTTATCTTGACGGGGAATTTTCGGGAGCAGTTATAGGCGCCATGGACCTTGAAGGAAACATCCATTTCCAGGAAGAACTCGACATTTCTCAGAAGCCTGAGGGGCTCGTCGTTCGCGAAAAAGACATCTTCATTGTGACAGATGCTGATGACCGCTCAAAACCTTCTAAGCTTTACTCTGGCGTTTTAAGTTAATCAGATTGAGTAAACCTGCCGCCGCTTCTGCATCACAGAGGGCGCGATGATGTGTTTCGAGTGAAATCTCAAAGTGATTCGTGAGATTTTTCAGGGAATAAGAAGATAAATCCGGATAGTGTTTTTTCATTCCGGCCTTCGTGCAGATATAAGGTCTAACAAATCTCTTTTCAAGCTTTTCAAATTCGGCCTGAATGAAACTGTAATCAAAACCTACATTGTGAGCAACAAAGATCGCGTCCTTTGTAAATTCATGAAAAGCATCGGCGACTTCAGCAAACTTCGGTGCTTCTTTCACCATCGCATTTGAAATACCAGTGAGCTGTTCAATCTCCCGTGAGATCCAGCGTTCAGGATTGACTAGAGTCTGGTATTTTTCAATCACTACTCCGTTTCGCATTTTTACAGCACCAAGTTCCGTGATCCGGTGATAAGGAAGACTACCGCCTGTCGTTTCAATATCAACGACGACATACAGCTGAAGAGG
>JBEIQF010000112.1:0-9595 GCA_040376635.1 Halobacteriovoraceae bacterium | reverse complement strand
TGAAGTTCCCCTCGGTAAATCATCACGATCTGAACTTGGTTGCGTCCTAAGCATCGACGAATCTCAAACGAAAGAATATCACGATACTCCCCAGGATAAGATCAAGACGATCAAGACCATTGTTCCTGACTGGAAACTCGCTGAACACGAGTTGCAACTCTTTGAATGGATGGCGTCTTATTATCATTACAGCCTTGGGCAACTCATTTTTGATTGTCTCCCTCATCATAAGAAACGGCCTCGTGATCTTGAGAAAACTATGGGAGAAGGGAAGCCACTTGAGTTTGTCCCGAATCCAAAACAGAAAACAATCATTGAATCCATTCGAGAAGGGCTTGGGCAGTTTAAACGATATCTTGTTCATGGAGTAACCGGTAGCGGAAAGACTGTCGTTTACCTCGATCTCATCAAGACAACGATTGAATCAGGAAAATCAGTTCTGTTTCTACTTCCTGAAATCAATCTTACTCCGCAATTTATCGCTACGTTTGCGAAGTATCTCGATGCTCCAATATTCTCTTATCATTCTGAACTTCCGGATTCCCAGAAATATCAGATCTGGCAAGCTGCGAGAACGATGACAAAGGGGTCATTGATTCTTGGAGTGCGTAGTTCTGTTTTTATTCCTGTGAATAATCTTGGTCTCATCATAATCGATGAAGAGCACGATACCTCATTCAAACAAGATGACCGTTGTCCTTACAACGCGAGAGATGTTGCTTCGAAGAAGGCACAGCTTCTTGGAATTCCCCTTGTGATGGGATCGGCCACGCCAAGTATCGAATCGTATGCAAACTTTCATCAAACAAGTCAGAACCTTTTTGAAATGAAAGAGAGAGCTGGTAATGCTTTTCTCCCAGAAATTCGTCTTATCGACGCCCGCGATAAATCTGAGAAGACTGAAGATGATACCTGGCCTTTAGTGAAGAGTTCTATTGAGGCGATCAAGGGAGCTTTGGAACGTAAAGAACAGGTTCTGGTATTTGTGAACCGCCTAGGTTTTGCGAGCTATATTCAATGTCGCGGTTGCGGACACCAATTCAATTGTCCAAATTGTTCAATCACACTTCGATATTATAAACGCAAGCACCAGCTTGCTTGTCATCACTGTGAATACAAGGAACCATTTCCATCGCAGTGTCCTTCATGTGGTTGTTTAACTCTTTCTCATAAGGGTTTTGGAACTGAGAAAGTTCAGGAAGTACTCGCAAGAATTTTTCCGGATAAAACAATTGAAAGATTTGATCGTGATGAAATTAAAAACTTCAAGCAGCTTGAACAGAGACTTGATGATTTTCACTCGGGGAAAATTGATCTCATGGTGGGAACGCAGATGCTTTCAAAAGGTCATAATTTCGAGAAAGTAAAAATGGTTTTGATTCTTGGAATCGATAGCCAGCTAAATTTTCCTGATTTCAGATCTTCTGAAAGAGTTTATCAAACTCTCACACAAGTTGCTGGTAGGGCAGGAAGATATTCTCAGGATGGTAAAGTTCTCATTCAAACTTTGAATCCCGATAATTCAATTTTCCAGATTGTTAAACGTCACGACTTTCATCAATTCTATCAAGATGAATTAAAAATTCGTGAGCTTTGTGAATGTCCTCCTTACAAGCGACTCGCAATGATTCACTTCTCTTCTCGCTTTCAGGACAAACTGATTCCTCATGTTACTGAACATGTGGGAGCGATGATGAGAGGGCTGATAAGTCAGCATTTCCAGGAAGTCTCAATCCTGGGACCTCGGCCGGCTCACATTGAAAAGAAATCCAACCAATTTACTTGGTCAATTCTTTTGAAGTCTAAAGACCTTCCTCAACTACACAACCTTTTGAAATCGTTTGAGATGAATTACAAATCTATGTCCGGCATCTCATATAAAATCGATATTGATCCCTATACTTTGATCTAACCTCTTAAGTTTCCAGACTTTCCTTCCGATTAGATGGTGAGAAGACTCAACTTCTGATTTGAGGAAATTATGAAAAAGCTTCCTATTATTATGCTGTCGCTACTGACGTTGCCTGTTCATGCGCAGAGTATTTTGTCGACGTTGAACCAACATCAAAGCAATCTCAAACCAGCCGAATCCAATAGCTCAGGGTCTTCGACAAATTCGAATAGCACTCCGGAAGTTAAACCTTCGGGCGAATCGGTTTCATCGACGACAACGAAGTGTGAAGAGAATGATCAAACCTCACTCCCACTCGCTTACGTTACCTCTCTTGTGCAAGAGAAGAATGCCAATCTCGATATCAGACATTTCGCAAGCGAAGGCAGATTAGAAATTGCTTCTGCTCCTATGATCAGTAACTGTAACTCGATGATCGAATGGAAATTAAAAAAGCCAGAGATCCAGGGTAAAAAAGCATATGCTCTTGAAGCAGTCATTAAGAGAGGGGACGTCTGTAACGTGGACGGAACTTGTTCTTATAAAGTGAAGTTAGTTGATAATGGCGACTTCAAAGAAAATTTGAATATGAACTTCAAGCCCACTCTAAAAGGGTTTGAAGAATGTCTTCAGAAATCTGGTGTCATCAAAGACGGTAAAGTTAATCCAGCAGCTATTGCAGCTGAACCTCTAAATGAAAAATTCACAGGTCTTGATTATTCAGGAAAACTTTTGTTCTTGTCTCACGGTCCATCTTCTCCGCTGGTAAAAGCGAAGTACGGAAAGTTCGAGCACCAGAATGGTTGTGATTATTATGAAAACTCTGCAGCTCAACCAACAAATCTTCTAACTCTTTCAGATGCTGAAAAAGAAAGACTTGATGCTGAAGCTGCTAAACTTCGTGAATGTAAAGTTGATGAATACCAGAAACTTTCTGACTTCATCAGCAAGTATGAAGAATACTCAGCTGACCTTGGCCAGGTTCGTGATCGTCTGATCATAGAGTCTGCTAAAAAATCTGCAGATGCTCTTACGAAAGGTAAATACACTGATGAAGACCTGAAAGTCCTGAAAGACTTCCAGACTTATATCGTTGATCCAAAAATCGAATTAGCTCGTGCACTTTATGAAACATCACTTGATCAAGATGGTGATGCGAAGAAAGCGACACAAGATGAACTCGTAAAAGTACTTGCTGAAATCTCAGCTCTTCAGAAAGCTCCATACTTCACAGCTGCTCACGTGAACAGACTGATCAAAGATGGTAAATTCCCTGAAGCTGAAACAATGAATACGTTCCTGACTGTTCTTTATAATCACCAGCGTCTTGGTGCTATGGAAAACGGTGCAGTTATTTCTTCAGGTGTTGCTGCTCAAAGATCAAACGTTGCTATCGCAAAATTCAAAGAATCACTGAAAGGTGAAGTTCTGAAATACGAACATAGAACTGGTCAGAAAGATACTGAGCAAGCGAAATACGTTGCTGAAGCAGCGGCAGCTAGATGGCGTATCCAGCAGCGTAATCAGAATTACACTGCTAAGATTCAGGAAATCTACGCTGATATCACACCTCCAAATGGTCACTGCTTTAAGTACTGGGTGAATACACAGAAATGTACTGCAGAAACTCAGGAAGAATTGCAAGGCCTCGTGGCTCGTCTACAGTTTGATAACAACTTCGATACTCAGATTGCAACTACTGCAGATGCAAATGCAAAAGAGTGGGGCGCATTATCAGCTGAAGGTCGTCGTTACATTGCAGCTCAAAATGGTGAAGTTGTTCCTGAAACAACTCCTGCATCTACTCAGCCAACAGACAACACTCAGCCGCCTGCAAGACAGACGCAGCCTGATGCTACAAGCTTCTATAACTTCTCTCAGCAACAAGCTCCTCAAGGTCAGGGTCAGGGCCAGCAGCAGTACTTCAATTACCAGGGTGCTATGCAGTCTTACCAGCAATACCAGCAGCAGACTGTTCCTTACCAGGGACAACAGAATATGTACCAGCAACAGCAAAATCCATATGCTCCATATATGGGTGGTCAGCAACAGCAGTACAATCCATTCATGGGTCAGCAAGCTTATGGTTACCAGCCTCAGTATGGTCAGCAGTATGGTGGACAGTTCAATATGAATTTTGGATTTGGAAATCAAAACAGCATGTACCAGCAGCAGAACCCGTACGCTCAGTATGGAATGCAATCTGGTTATCAGCAGCAGAATCCTTACGGATATCAGCCTCAGCAGCAGGCAGGAGCGGCTTCTTGGTATAGACCGTATGGAACGGCCTATAACCAATACTCGCTTTATGGAAATTAATTAAATTAGAATTCGAGTGTCGCTCTCATACCACCACCGTGGACATTTGAGAGCGACAATTCTTCTGCAGTGTTTGTGAACGCGTAGTAATCCCCAACTTTCCAGTAACCGTAGTAACCAGAAATCGTAACATTTGGATTCCAACGATAATCGAAACCGAGATCAAGTTCGAAACCTAGATCGTCGTCTTGATCAGCAGCACCTGTGAAACGGTACTGTTCTTCGTGGTGATATGAATCTTTTCCGTTCTTAGCTGTCTCAAGAGCTTTCGCCATGATCAAAGCACTCTTCCAAGTCCACTTATCAGTTTTGTAGTTACCGTAAAGTTTGAAGAAGCGAGTGTTCGTGATTGATGAATCGAAGATTGATCTTCCGCCTTCATTGATAGCAGCATAGTTGTAACGGAACATGAGGTCTGCGATCTGGAAGTTCGGGTGAAGGTAAGTTGCTTCAAATTTGTTTGAGCTACCTTTGTCACCAGAAACCTGACCACCCATGAAACCGATATCCCATTTAGGATTCAATTCATATTTTGCATCAGCGATGTAAGCAGTTCCTGCGATTTTAGATTTAGTGCCGTCGCCGTAAACATTACCGAAGTCACCGCTCTGAAGAGAAGCTTCAGCAGCGAGTTTGAGCTTGTTCCATTTTTTAGAAACGTATGGCTCGATAACTGTTACAGACGTTTTGCCACGTAGTGAAACATTCTGAGGATCAGTTACTTGTAAAGTAGAGTTGCGCTGTTCAGATGATCTTTTTGCGTAAAGAACGCTAGCAACAAAATCACGGTTCTTATTGTCGTACTTAGCAACGAGACCAAGTTCGCGAACATCAAATACGCCCGATGGAGCATTCCCACTGTTTGTCGAATTATCACCAAGGCTAGAGATCTTTGCGTAATGAGGAATAACACTGAAGTTACCGATTTTCATTTCAGCTTCGATACCATCATACATCGTCAGGAAACGATCCCAAGGATCAGATCCGCTATCATAAACCATTCCCATACCGAAGTGACGAGACATACGCCCGACTTTGATAAGAGCTGTATCAGCGTACATTTCCATGTACATCTGATTTACGTTAAGTGCGCTTCTCTGATTAGGAGTCGTGAAGAAGTAAGCATTACTTCCAGTATTATCCTGCATTGTATTTGCATCACTTCCAGCGAATCCACCGCGGAAGTAACCAGTCGATAGTTCACCTTTAAGAGTTACGCCATCGTTAACAATGATATTTGGATTAAGTCTTAGAGTATAAGTTTGAAAAGTAGCATCGCAGTCACCGTTAGCGAGACCTTGAGTACCAGTTCTTTGAGCTGTCCAACCGCCAGCACCGCCGTTTGCATTCGGATCAAAAGTCGGCTTAGTGATTTTATCACCAGTTTTACATGTATTGCTTAACATGTGCGTATCAACACCAAAAACCCCAGTCCAATCAATCGGTAATGCGAATGCTGAATTGATGCTCAGTGCAGAAACAAAAACAATACTAATCAGACGGAACTTATTGTTCACTGGAACTCCTTCTATCGAACGACGAAACTTATCTGGAAACTATAAGAAATCCCTCAGGAAGTGTCCAATCATCCCACTCAAAAAATGTTGATTTGTCCTTTAGACAGTCTTGCAAAAATACTTCAGAACCTTTATATTCCTTTGAACGATAAAAAGTTTCTGTAGGGGTGTCGACAAGTGGTTAAGTCAGCAGATTTTGATTCTGCCATCCGCAGGTTCGACCCCTGCCACCCCTACCACCTTTTTCCTGAAGATACTTTCTTCATAGGAGTTTAGAGTGAGACGAATGGTTTTGGTCTCGGGTACTTCTAACCCCACGCTCTCTAAGAAAATCTCTGAATTCCTCGATGTTCCTCTCGTAAATCCTCAATTAAGACGCTTTGCTAACGGTGAAGTTTACTGTGAAATCGAAAAAAACGTACGTGGTGCGGATGTTTTCGTGATCCAGTCGACATGTGCTCCGGTGAACGAAAACTTGATGGAGCTTTTGATCATCATTGATGCATTGAAACGCGCCTCGGCAAAATCGATTACAGCGGTAGTTCCGCATTATGGCTACAGTCGTCAAGACCGTAAGAGTGCTCCGCGTACTCCAATTACTGCTAAATTAGTGGCCGATATGATGACGATCGCTGGATCTTCTCGTGTTATCACGATGGATCTTCACGCTGGTCAGATTCAGGGCTTCTTCAACATTCCATTCGATAACATTTTCGCTTCTCCTGTCATCCTTGAATGGGTTCAGAAGAATCTTGATCCAACAAACCTCATCACTGTTTCTCCGGATGCAGGTGGTGTTGAGCGCGTTCGTTATTATGCTAAACGCATGAATGCTGATCTCGCACTCATTGATAAACGTCGTACAGGTCCGAACGTTGCTGAAGCTATGAACGTAATCGGGGATGTGAGTGGTAAAGACTGTCTCATCATTGACGATATGATCGATACTGCGGGAACTCTTGTTCAAGCAGCAAAAGCACTTCGTAAAAATGGTGCTAAGAAAATTTATGCGGCATCAACTCACCCGGTATTTTCTGATCCTGCCATTCAGAGAATTTCAGAGTGTGCTGAACTTGAAGCGGTGATTGTGACTGATACAATTCCACTCTCAGAAAACGCACGTAAGCTTGATAAAATCAAAGTAGTCACAACGGCCGACATTTTAGCGAAGGCCATTCACCGTACATTTAATCATGATTCGGTGAGCTCACTTTTCATTTAACATGTTTCAACTTGTCGTAGGTGTCGGTAATCCAGGTCCTCAGTACGCAGAGACCAAGCATAACATTGCGTGGATGCTTCTCGATAATTCACCCATATTCGGAAACGGACTTTGGAAATCAAAATTCAAAGGCCTCTACACTGAAGCATCAGTGAAGGGGAATAAGTTCTACGCTCTTAAACCTCAAACATTCATGAATCTTTCCGGTGAATCAGTTCAACCGATGGCCGCATTTTTTAAAATTGAGCCTTCGCAGATACTCGTGATTCATGATGAGCTCGATATCCCATTCGGCCAGGTCCATTTTAAGATGGGCGGGGGCCTTGCGGGACATAACGGACTTAAATCCATCTGTGCTTGCCTCGGAACTGATCAATTCGCTCGCATGCGTATCGGAATAGGCCGTCCACCTCACGGAGACGTCTCGAACTGGGTTTTGGGCGGTTTTCATGGGGATCAAAAGATACAATTGCCTCTGTTTATCGAGAAATTGCATGACCCTCTGCAAACAGCTATGGTAGATGGTCTGAATAAAGTCGGAATTTATAATAAGAAGAACTTACTCGCGTAGGTTAGATAGGAGAATTTTATGGGTATGAATTGTGGAATTGTTGGTCTTCCAAACGTAGGTAAGTCGACAATTTTCTCGGCACTAACATCGGCACCAGCTGAAGCTGCCAACTACCCATTCTGTACAATTGAACCAAACGTGGGGATCGTTCACGTTCCTGATGAGCGTCTTGAAAAGATTGCAAAAATCGTTGGTCCAGAAAAAGTAATCCCAGCTGTAACTGAATTCGTAGATATCGCGGGCCTTGTGAAAGGTGCTTCGAAAGGTGAAGGTCTTGGTAACCAATTCCTTGGCCACATCAGACAAGTGGGAGCTATCTGTCACGTTGTTCGTTGTTTCGAAGACGGCGACATTATCCACGTTGCTGGTAAAGTTGATCCTGTTTCTGATATCGAAGTCATCAATATCGAGCTTGCGCTTGCAGATCTTGAATCAGTAACAAAACGTATTCAGACTCTTGATAAATATCTCAAGTCTCAGGATAAAAAAGTTCAGCAGAAAGCTCTTATCTCGAAGCCGATCCTTGAGCGTCTTGTGAAAACTCTTGAAGCGGGTCTTCCTGCTCGTTCACTTCCACTTGATGCTGATGAAATCGATGCTATCTCTGACATCCATCTTATCACGATGAAGAAGATGCTTTACGTGTGTAACGTTGATGAAGCGAACCTTATCGAAGAAAACGATCACGTGAAAAAAGTTCGTGCGATTGCTGAGAAAGAAGGCGCATCTGTTATTACAATTTGCGGTAAGATCGAATCGGAAATTGCTGCTCTTGAATCAAAAGAAGAGAAAGAAGCATTCCTAAAAGATATCGGTATCGAAGAATCTGGTCTCTCTAAGATGATCAGAGCTGGTTACAACATGCTTGATATGTACACGTACTTCACAGCTGGTGTTAAAGAAGTTCGCGCATGGACTTTCCCTAAGGGTGCCAAAGCTCCTCAGGCAGCTGGTGTTATTCACTCTGACTTCGAGCGCGGATTCATTAAAGCAGAAGTTTATCACTGTAATGATCTCTTCGCTTTTGGCTCAGAAGGGAAAGTAAAAGAAGCTGGTAAGTTCCGTATGGAAGGTAAAGAATACGAAGTTAAAGACGGCGACGTTATCCATTTCAAATTCAACGTTTAATTTCTCATAGAGGGTGTGCATGCCTGCACACCCTCATCCCTCAATTAAAATTTTGTAGCACTCACAACTGCACGGCCAGATTCGAATCCTGAAATATGCCATGCTCAGAGGTAACACTTAACCTATGAGGTCATATGAAACTTCTTATCGCGTCTTTTATGCTTCTCTCTGTATCAGCATTTGCTCAGGAATCTGAACGTTGTTGGGGCGGTCCATACTGGGACTTGATGGATAAATCTCAGCGTATCTGTAACTGGCAAGCGCAAGTGTTTGAACAGGAGAGTGGACTTTCATGCAGAATGAAATGGCATAATTCTCCGACTGTATGTTGGAATGATTGCGTGGATTCTAACGGTGCACTTAAAGCAAGACAGCGTGTAGATATGACTGCTGATTGTGACTGGGGCAAAGTCGAGTTCAGAAAAACTAAAACTACCTGGTATCGTTAATCTTTCTTTTCTAAATACGTAGTAAGCATGTCGATGAGCTCGGAGATGATAACTTCGCGCTCATCGCTTTTTTTACTTACGAAAGTCATGAGCATTGTTCCTCTTACGGCCTGTGAACACACAAAAAAAGCTGCTTCCTGATTCTTCGGACCAATCTGAACATTATGTTTTTTTACCTGCTCAATCAAAAAGCACGTGATGCGCTCATCTGCTTTCTTGAAGTGCGAGGCGGGAAGAACTTTAGGAGCGTATTCAAGAAGAACAGTTGAGACCTTGTCCATTTTTTGAAAACTTTCAAATTGAGTTCTTATGATGAGCTCAATAATGTCACGAATAACGACGTCTTTTTTTTGCTCTGTTAAAATTCTTTCAAGACGATCAAGACCTTCATTAATCAAGCGAAGAAGAATTCCTTCGTAGATGGATTCCTTGTTTTTGAAATACTGATAAAGAGAACCAACACTCACGCCGGCCACATCTGCAATCTTGTTTGTCGTT
>JBEIQF010000430.1:0-2631 GCA_040376635.1 Halobacteriovoraceae bacterium | reverse complement strand
GATCTTCAATCGCAATGGCGACAACTCTTATCGAACAGATGGTGAAAACAAGTTTTCGATATGGAGAATTAAGAGAAGTTGTGAAGAAGTTCAGAAACAAAATGGAAATTGATCGTCAGTTCCTTCGCTTCATGAATAGACTTCTCATTGAACAAAAACAATACCAGGTTTTTGAAGTGCTTTATAAACAGCCTTCCCCTCTGATTGAGCGCTTTTCACGAGGCAATCTCAAAGTTATTGACCGTTATAAGATCCTTGCTGGTAAATCCAACTACGAAGTCGGGCATCTTCTTAAGAGCATAAAACTGTCTAATGTTTTTACACTGTCCAGGTTATCCAACAATACAGCGACCTAACCCTCTGTAATTGTCCCTCAAGAATGGCCTAAGCCTTGCTCAACAGAGAGCATGGTCAAACACTTATCTCAACTGTTGCTATTTATAGTGCTTCTGTCGTTTTCGGCCCTAACGTTTGGGTCAGAACATCAGATGATCGATACCCTTGGTGTCTCTTCGAAGGGACAGTTTGTTGCTCTCGAAGAGTATGGCTATAAGTCGCAAAGCCATTCTTACTATGTACGTATTAAAGTCATGAATGTGTGGAAAAAAGAATACGTTGGTAAATCAATCGAAGTGGAGCTTCCTGCACACAGACCTGTTTATCTTTCGAAAGCTCGCGCACGTGCTAAGTTTCTTGCGATGGAAGAGCTAAGGCAGTTTGGTATTGCTATTTAAATCTCGATAAAAACTCAGGCACTTTATCTGTCGCATTTCCCTCAATAAATTCATCGATCCATTCAGTCTGTGGAAGTGATTCCTTGTTAATGCAGACCGTTTTTGCTCCCGCCACTTTTGAAAGCTGGAGAAATCCTGCTGCAGGATAAACCTGGCCACTGGTTCCGATGCTCACAAACAAATCAGTCGAAGCAAGAAGGTTATCAATCTTGGTCATGTGTAACGGGATCTCGCCAAACCATACGATGTGAGGACGGATCGGAGATCGGCAACAAGGTGATTGAGGAAGAAAGTTTTTATATTCAAGTTTGTAGTGATGAAGATAATCCATAGATGCTTTCTGACCGGGCGTGCAGAGCACAGTACTCTGAGGAGCATAATCTCCTTTCAGGTCGAAATAAGCATAATCGTCAAAATAGATTGTTCCGCAATTCATGCATCGCGATTGATTAAGTGAACCGTGCATACAGATTGGCGGAAGTACTTCACGGTCATCTGCGCGCTGATGAAGAACATCAACGTTTTGAGTGATGAGATGCATTTCAATTTTATTAGATGCTGCAAATTGAACGAGTTCATGATGAGCACGATTGGGTTGTGCCTGGGCAGCCTGAAGTCTTCGCATGGAATAAAATTTCCACACAAGATGAGGATCACGCTTGTAGGCTTCAGGTGTCGCGACATCTTCAATTTTATATTGTTCCCACAGTCCGCCTGAATCACGGAAAGTGCTGATGCCTGACTCTGCAGAAATGCCTGCACCTGTCAGAACGACAATCTTTTTAATCTTATCTGGCCCAATGCTCATGATAACGACTTGCCTTCAGTAGAAGCTCTAGGAGCTGATGATGACGCCGCATTGTGCGCGCGTATCGATGTTTTTTGATGGGATTAAAAAGTCCGTCCCATGAAAAAACCTGCATTGGATTTTTCTTTACCCAAAGCCATGAACCCATTTCCAGTGTCAGTGGAAGGAAGTGACCATCCGGATTTTTCTCTTCATAGGCCTGATAAATCCAGTCCCAGAGATCACCGTGATTACTATAATTCAGAGATTGATGCTCAACTGTATACACATGAAAAGGATAGGCCTCTTCAAGCATACTCTTTATTTTAAGCACGCTTTCTTCACGAGGAAAAGGCACCGTTGACGTTGACCAAGGGTACCAGAGCCTGTCTTTCAAACCGAAGCCGGAATGGAGGTCCAGGGTTATGACCTTCTTACTTTGGAAGAAATGTTTCTGACAAAAATCATTCACTACCTGCGTCTCGGTTTCAAGCTCGCCCGGTTTACCTCTAAACCAAGGGATATGAGGCCCATAACGATGACCACTCACCAATGGAATCAGTTTTCCGACCGCATCCAGGGGAGAGTTCCTCATAATATCAACATTGTTACCGTTCCCACGTCTAACGAGGGCCATGCCTAATGGATTAATAATAGGAATGGAAACCAGCCTGCAATGCTTGAAGAATTCGGCCCAGTCTTTTTCCCAACGGACTCTTGAAATAAGTGTCTTCAAATAGGCGATAAGGACATGCGTCCCAACCCTTTCAAGTCCGTGAACACCGCCAAATAAACCAAAAACCGGCGCCGTTGGATCGCTTGATCCCATAGAAAGGCCATAGATTGGAAATTCAAGTTTTCCATCGCTGACTTTTGCCAAAGTTTCGATCTTCAGCAAGTCCTTGTTTTGATCAGCTAACTGCTCAACTTCAAAAAGCTCTGGAAGGATTTCGTTATTCATCTTTCAATGAGACTCCTCAAGAAAGAATTTGGGGAGTAGGCAAAAAACACCTTTTGTAAGATGACTATATATTTGCGATAAGATATTCCAATCTATGGGGAATTCCCCCCCGATAACCTGCAGGATTTTTCATATGTGTGGATTGCTCG